>CANBQQ010000020.1 GCA_947371715.1 Flavipsychrobacter stenotrophus | reverse complement strand
GTCAATGCAATCAATGCAGCCTATACACGTGGTGTAAAGATCCGTTGGATACATAATGGAACAACAGCTACCGCTAACACAGGATTGACTACCGTTAACTCCGCTATTCCCAAGCTGGCAAGTCCTACCGGCAGTGCTTACAACATCATGCATGACAAGTTTATGGTGGTTGATGGCCATTCTCCCAACCCTGATGAATCTATTGTATGGACCGGCTCTACTAACTGGTCTGTTGCACAGTTTAACGATGACTACGATAATGTAGTTATTGTTCAGGATTCTGCCCTGGCGCATGCGTATATAGGAGAATTCAACCAGATGTGGGGTGATACCGGTATGACCTACAATCTTTCCAATTCTAAATTCGGTCCGGATAAAGTGGACCTTGGCCGCCACAATTTTACCATCGATGGCAAGCAGGTCGAATTGTACTTCAGCCCATCAGACGGCACAAATAATAAAATAAAGACTGCTATTCTTACTGCGAATAAGGATCTCTACTTTGGTGTCTATACAATGACAGACAATGGTTGTGCAAATTCTATTGCTACTGTAAAAATGAATGGTGCATATGTGGCAGGAATAGTTGATCAATATAGTAACTACAGTGGTAACAGCGCATACGCAACCCTTACAGCTAACCTCGGGAGCAACTTTATCACCTATACCGGCAGTGATCTTTACCATAATAAATATGTAGTAATTGACCCTTCTGACGCATGCTCAGACCCTATGGTGCTTACGGGCTCTCATAACTGGACAAGTGCGGCAAATACCACAAATGATGAAAATACACTGATCATACACGATGCGACTGCGGCTAATATTTACCTCCAGGCATTCAGGGGTGATTTTTACGCTTTGGGAGGCAACCTTACTAAAGTTTATGGATGTACCAGTGGTGTGCAGAACGCAACCGAAGAAAGTACAATTGTTGAGATATATCCTAATCCCTCTTCCGGTGACTTTACTATGACACTTGACCTTGCCAGCCCTCAAAAAGTAACCGCCTATATTACTGATATAAGTGGAAGATCATTCACCGTGATCAACGATGAGTGGCAGCCTGCGGGATCTATGAAAAAAATAGTATCTGTGCCTGTTTCGGGTATATATATTCTTAAAATAGTAACTCAGAATGGTGTTTATAACCATCAGATAATAAGGAATTAGGACAGATGAAAATATTAAATATTAAAATTAGCGGCATTTAAAGCTACTAGATAACGAAATAATATTATTTTTACCGACCCAAGCGTAATATTTTAATAATGTTTACTTGTTGGTAGTGTAGTATAAATTAAATAAATTTGCAGATTAAAATATCCCCATTTATGACAAACACTTTATGTACGACGGTATTTCGGTCAACTGTTTTAACGCTTACCTTACTCGTTTCAATGCTGTTTTCGCGAACGGCAAACGCGCAAACATCTACTCTGGTGATAAGCCAGGTGTATGGTGCTGGAGGTGCGGCAAGTGCAACATACTTAAATGACTTTGTAGAATTGTTCAATCCTACTACCAGCACAATCACAGTTACTAACTGGAGTATTCAGTACGCTGCGACAACAGGTGTAAGTTGGACGGTAACAACCATTCCTTCTGCGGTAATAGCACCTGGGAAATACTATTTAATACAATTAGCTAGTGGCGGCGCGGTGGGGTCTGCCCTGCCTACCCCCGATCTGACCGGATCAACAAATATGGCGGCAGGAGCAGGTAAAGTTGCATTATGCAGCAATACTACTGCTTTGACCGTGGCCAATCCAACAGGTGGTGCACTTGTCGACCTTGTGGGCTATGGTACCGGTACCAACGGATTTGAAGGTGCTGGACCAACGGCAACAATCAGTGCTACTTTATCAGCCATCAGGGGGTCAGGGGGCTGTACGGATAATAACAGTAATAATACAGACTTTGCTACGGGTACGCCAAGTGCGCGTAATAGTTCGACTTCAGCCAATATTTGTGGTGTTACCAATTACTATTGGAGTGGTTCAGGAACACTAAGTTCTACTGCTAACTGGGGAGTAAATACAAATGGTACAGGTGCAACACCAGCAAATTTTACAACTTCAGGTCAGACATTTAACATACGTAATGGCGGTACGCCTACAGTGACTGCAAACTGGGCGGTGTCTGGTGGTGGGTCAAAGATAGTAGTAGAAAACAATGACCTTACAATCCCATCTGGTTTTAGTGTCACTGGTAAAATTGATGTGAATAGTGGAAGGACTCTGACAATATCAAATGCAACCACACCCACTTTAGGAACACTTAATCCATCGAGTACAGTAATATATAACAATGGTACAGCGAACACATTGAACTTCATTACAACCTACGGTAACATAATATTTGATGGCGCAGCTACAACAATTACCGCTCCTCCTATTTATAACAATATGAGATTTGCTGGGAGCATCACATTGACCGGTAGTGCAAATTTTAATGCTCCGTTAGCTAACCTTATTCCTGTTTCTTCAAGTGCACAAACGCTTACAGGTAATTCCGGTTCATTTACTATTGACAGTTTTATAAGTGTTGCTGCAACTAAAACAGGTACGCTTACATTAGCCTCAGGAACTACCATGACATTAGCAGGTTCCCTGAAGATGGACAATACCGGTTCTTCCAATGTATTTAATGATGGTGGTAACACTATCAATGTAAAGGGATATGTTATTACTGCCGGTAATGCCGCAGGATATTCATTATCGGGTACGATCAATGCAGTGCCTACAGCAGCCATGTTATTTATGGGTTCAGCAACTACGCTTGGCGGAGTTGCGGCATTGCCTAATATTACTTTCGGTACATCAGCCAGCCTTACTTCATTCGTAGGTACAAGTACCGTAGCCGGAAATTTATCTGTTACCAGTGGATATACGGGTACGCTCACACTAGGAAGCATAAGCCTTGGAGGTAATTATACCTGGTCACCAGCTACTACTAAAGTAGCTGCCGGTGCCAACGTTACTTTCAACGGAACTGCTCAGACATTTTCAACAGCAGTAGCTGCAGGCCACGTCTTTTCTACTACCACTATAGCGGCTTCTACAGGGTTAACCGCAGTTACAAAATATAATACAGGTGATTTTACATGGACCAGTGGTTCTTTGACCCTGGCGCCAGGTACTAGTTCTACATTGATAGGAAGTACTTTCTCTGTGACAGGTGTTTTCTCAGGTAGTTCTGCCAAGACATTGCTTGGTGGTGGTACTATCGGTGATGTTCCCGCAACAACCAATTTTAACGGAGGTTTGCTGAAACTGACTGGCACGAGCACCGCGACAAACGGCATTACCGTAGGTAGTGCAACTACGCCGTTTAACAGTGGGGTATTAGATCTTACAAGTGCAGGTGCATGGAATGATGTCTCTTCAAACGGTATTACGATCAATCCATACAGTCAGCTTTACATGACCGTTGCGCCAACTACGGCAAGCAACTTCCCTATTTCCTTGCAGGGAGTTGGTAATAATATAACAACCACCTATGGTTTGGGTGCATTGAAGAATGCTGCAGTTACCACACTCTCCAATCCAATTACCATAGCTGCAGCTGCTACAATCAATGCCGGTGCGGCGCTCACGTTGGCTGGCTCAGTTACACTTACAGGGCAGCTTACTAAGAGAGGTACAGGTCTTTTGACAATAGCCGGGGCTTCAACTTCTATTTCAGGAGCGGGTGGCTTTAAGCTTAGTGAAGGTGCTGCTACAGTACTTTCAGGTTCTTCAATTGGCACTGGTCCGTTGGAATTGGCAGAAGCAGCAAGTAATACTTTGACATTAACGATCAACAATACACAAACTGTTTCTGAATTGAGCAGTTCATGGACCAGGGTTTCAGGTAATCAGGTAAATGCCTTGACCCTTGCTTCCGGTGCTACGCTCACTGTTTCGCAAACATCAAATACAACTTTCGGTGATCGTTCTGGAGTTAATACTTTAAGAAATACGATCACAGGTCCTGGTAATCTGGTAAAATTAGGCGCAGGTGCTTTATCACTCACCAGCGGTGGATATGCCCACACAGGTTCTCTGACAGTAAGTGCAGGTACATTAACTTATTCACCTGCATCAGGTGTAGGTACATTTGCAGATGCTGGTGTTACTGTAAATGGTGGTGCACTTATTATTGCACCTGCGGCAGCAACTACTTTAGGTCTTACAGGTGGCATAGTAGCGTCGAGCGGGTCTATAGCGCTGACCAACTCTGCATCATTGACATTGGGAAGTATTACCGTTTCCGGTGCTAATGTAACATTGACCAACGCGTCTTCTCTGCAGCAAGCTGCGGGAGGAAGTCCCATCTCTATTTCCAGTGGTGCATTAACCATAAATGGTTCGTTTGCAACTACGCTTGGCGTGGGTGGCATTGCTGCTTCAGGTGGTACGTTCAATGTAGCTAATACAGCGGGTATTGTTACTTTGGGACGTATGAATATTTCCGGAGGCTCTGTGACACTGACTAATGCTGCGGCGGTGACTGAGGGTACTTCAGGCACACTTACCATCTCTTCCGGTTCATTGAATATTACCGGGTCAGCTACAGTTAGTTTAGGTGCAGGTGGTATCACATTGTCTGGCGGTGTATTGAATATTACCCCGTCAGCTCCTCCGGCTACTCTTACCTTTACCGGATCTACTGTTACTTTATCCGCACCTACTTATCTTAGTGGCGGTGCAATATCTACAGATGGTATTGGTGGAACAACTATAGTTAACTGCGGTACGGTAACGTTAACGGCTAATAGTAGCATTACCCTGGGAACCGGTGTAGTACACTCTATTAAATTCGGAACATCTGCTACAGGTTGGACAGGCGGTGCATTGCTAACTATACGCGGATGGCAAGGTACATTCCAGAGCGGCACTGCAAGCAGTACAAAAGGAAAGGTATTTTTTGGTACATCAGCTGGTTTGGGTACTAATCTTTCTCAAATCAAATTTGATGATGGCACATATGTATATGATGCATTGCAGTTGAGTACAGGAGAAGTTGTACCAAAAGCGTTCATTACTACTAGTACTCCTACACCGGCCGGTCCGTATTTTAATGATAATCCAAATGTCTTGAGCGTTGGCTATACATATACAGGGCCTACATTACCTGCAGGTACTACTTATACTGTGGAAGTATCGGATATAGCTGGATCATACACTGCGCCTATTGCCAGTGCCAGCAGCACCGTGAGTCCTATTGCAGTTACAATACCGTCGCTTACTCCTGTGGGTACCTATAAGATTCGTGTGTCTTCAAGTTCACCTCTTGCCATCCTTGGTACAGAAGTGTCTATTGTTCTCGTAGGGCATCCTCCGGTTATCACTACTGTTAGTGCTTATGCGGGTGTTGTACCT
Organism: Flavipsychrobacter stenotrophus; assembly: GCA_947371715.1. Taxonomy (GTDB): domain Bacteria; phylum Bacteroidota; class Bacteroidia; order Chitinophagales; family Chitinophagaceae; genus Flavipsychrobacter; species Flavipsychrobacter stenotropha_C. The sequence goes on along the minus strand of CANBQQ010000020.1, from coordinate 11,693 downwards.
GGTCAGACTATCTCTATTATCGGGTCTAATTTTAATGTCGTGCCTAGCTTCAATAAAGTAATGTTTGGTGCTACCGGTGTAAATGCCGATACTACTTCACCTACTGGTACGCTTATAGTTACAGTTCCTGTGGGTGCTACTGCTGACTTCATTACTGTAAATGATATCACAACGCATTTGTCAGCTAATTCGCCAAAGGTGTTTGTACCTGATTACAAGAATGAGTATTTTACTACAGATCAGACTTTCCAGACGCCGGTAACTTATGCAACAGACTCTAATGCCACTACAGGGTTTACACCTTGGAACAGTGCTGTTGGTGATATGGATGGCGATGGTGACCTTGATCTTGTAGTGCTTACGGGTAGACTTTCACCAGTTGCATCATACATCATTACATACGAAAACGTTAGCGGAAATGGCGGTGCAGTTGATTTCTCATCATCAACTTTCCATCGTGTCAGCTCCAGAGTATCATCTGCTATCGGTACTTCCATTAAGATCGCGGATATGGATGATGATGGAAAGCCTGATGTGATCGTTTCTTCAATTAACTCTGCTGCTATTAACGTATTTAGAAATATTACGTCAGGATACAGCACTACATTACACGGTGCCATTACATATGATACTCGTACAGACGTTAGTTACAACCCTCGTTCTGCCAATGCGCAGAAGATCACTATTGCGGATTTTGATAAAGATGGCAGGCCCGATATAGCCGGCGGTTGTTTTGGTGGTAGCGGAGCCGGAACAAATGAAAGCCGTCTGTTGGTGATAAGGAATAAGACTTCTTCAGGTGTTTCTTTCGGTACAGCTAGTGCTTTCTTTGATACGGCGACCTATACTTCAAATAATAACACTGGTGCTACAGGATCAAGTGCATGCTCTGGCGATTTTACCGGTGACGGAAAAATAGACATCGCAATGATCGACCAGAACAGATCAGGTGCTGGTACCGTATCAATATTTAAAAATACATGTCCATCTGTTGGTACTATTTCGTTCACCTTGCAGTCTGGTCCGCTTACTACCGGAACAGGGGCTGCAGATATTGCAACCGCTGATTTTAACGGCGACGGTTCTTTAGACCTTGTAGTGAGTAACCAATTGTCTAGTACAATTGCCGTTTACCTGAACACCAATGATACTACTGCTCCTTTTGATCCTACTCCTTCATACTCAATGACAGGACTGACATATGCAGGTCCATCAGGTACTGTTTCTCTCGCCCCGGCTGGTTTAGCTGTTGCCGATATGAATGGTGATGGAAAAGTAGATGTGATAGCAGTAAGTTCTAATAATGCTATTGGTGGTGCAACATCAGATACGATGTTGATATTTACAAATACTACTACTCTTGTAGGCAGTCCATCATTCTCTGCACCATTTGTGCTCCATACTGGCGGCACCGCTGCATCTGCAGGAGTTATTGTTGCTGACCTTGACAAGGATAAATACCCTGACCTTATAGTAGCAAACATTTCTGATAATACAATATCTATTATCAGAAACAAGCCAACTGTAAATATGGGCACAATTAGTGGTGTACCTACGCCACTATGTTACCTTGCTACTACTACATTATCTTATTCAACAGCGTCAATAGGCACTCCATATGTAGCCGCTCCTCTGCCTGCTGACCTTTCCGGACAGTGGACGAGTACCGATCCGTCATTAGCTACGATCAACTCTTCTACAGGCGCAGTACAAGGGTTAGCATTTGGAACGCCGACTATAAGCTACCAGATAACCGTTACAGGTACTAATATTAGTGGAAGCACTTCAAGTACGCTTACGGTTGATAAGGTAGATATCAGTCCGGATGCAGCACCCGCTTTATGTATCGGCGCAACAACTTTGCCAATAGGGTACTCTGCAGTTGATGGTACACCAACCAACTATAGCATTTCTTACGATGCTACCGCATTGGCCGATGGATTTGTAGATGTTTCAAACGCGGTATTATCTGGCGGTACGATAACTCTGGTAGTACCTGGTACTGCGGTTGCGGGACAGTCTTACCATTCTTCAATTACGGTGTCAGATGCGAGCTGTACCAGTACTCCTCCATATGACGTGGCCTTTAACTCTTACGATCCTCCTACAGCATCTATTAGTGCTTCTACAGCAACACCTTGTAACAATCACTATGCCGAGGTGCTGTTTACAGGTACAGTTGATGCAAACCTTAACTACTCGGTTGATGGTATAACTGCTGCTCCTGAAGTGCTCACAGGCGGTGCCTTTACACTAGCCATTCCGCACGTAACCGCAAATCATGCTTATGTATTGATTGACGTTCAGGATGCACATTGTACAACAACTTATAATAGTACACAAAACGTCAATCCAATTGACATGAATTGGGTTGGTGGAGTTTCCGGTCATACTACAGAGTGGAACCAGGCTAATAACTGGACTTGTCTGGAGGTGCCGGGTGATACGGATATTGTACAGATTTCGAACATTACTCCACGACCTGAAGTGCTGGCTGATTCTATTGCCAATGCATTGGACATCACATTATTGTCTGGTGCGACTCTAACCCTGAATACATCTTCCATTTTAAATGTCAAGGGTAATGTTTCTAACAACGGTACTGTAATAGGTGCAGGTAATATGAAATTGAATGGTACTTCCGCTCAAACCATTGACGGTTTCGGTACAGTAGACAATCTTACATTAGACAATAGTGCAGGTGCAACTATCAATACAGGTTCGCGCGCCACTATCAAATCTGTTTTGACGGTATCTTCAGGAGCGCTAGCCACAAATGACAGTCTTTCTTTGTACTCTGATGCTAGTGGTTCAGCCAGAATAGCGGAGATACCAGGCAGTGGTGCATCAATCACAGGTAAGGTTAAGGTTTACCAATACATACAGGCTGGATACCGTCGTTTCCGCTTCTGGGCCCATCCGTTCAGTGACACCATGTCGCTTAGCCAACTGCAGTTTTATATGGATATTACTGGTACAGGCGGATCGACTAATGGGTTTACAACTACAGGAACTAACGCCCCTTCTGCTTTCAGGCTCGATCCTTTTACAGAGAATTCAAGCTTAGGATACGATCCGGGTTGGAAACCAATAACTAAGATCAATGGAACAGCTGCTGATTCTAACAAGTTGAAGCCGGGTCAGGGATTACGTTTGTTCATGAGAGGTATTAAAGGTGAAGGTTTAGGTGCATACCCATATGTTATTCATGAAAATACTGTTGCTATGGTTGGTAATGTAAACCAAGGCACACAGGTGATCACACTGAATAGAGGTTCCGGACCAACACCAACTAATATGGATTTCAATATGGTGGGTAATCCATATCCGTCACCGGTGAACATCGGAGCAGCATTATGGAATGCAAGTGATTTGAACATGAGTGGCACGGGTGATGTCACAGGTGCTGCAGCTTATGTGTGGAATGCTTCATTGGGTGTTGCCGGTCAGTTTCAAACTGTTGACATAGATGGTTCTAATTACTTCATTCAAACTAATGCCTGCTTCCAGGTACGTGCTGCTGATAACAACAAGCACCTTACTTTCACTGAAAGCATGAAGTCTGACACAGTAACTACTATTCTCTTTAAGCAGTCGCCAGCAGAACATCTTACGCTGAATATCTATGATGCCAACTACCACCTGTGGGATATGTGGAAACTGAGGTTTAACAATGCTGCAAATGATGCTGAAGATGCTAAGTATGATGCCGTTAAGCCATCTGGTGCTGATTTCAACTTCTACAGTATCTCTGCTGATGACAAGAAGATGGTGATCGATGCTCGTCCGTTTGTAAATGACGCTACTATTCCGTTGGGTATATCAAGTCCATACAAGCAAGACTTCATCATCAGGGCAGATGACATGAAGTTGGCAGAAGGTACTGCAGTGTTCCTGCATGATAAGATGTTGAAGAAATATGTAGAGCTGCAGGCCGGTACTGAATACAGGTTTACTGTTTCTAACGACAAATCTTCTCAGGGTAACGAACGGTTTGAAATTGCTATGAAGCCTGCACAGGTTGTTGCTACCGGCTTTAAGGTAACTATGTCTCCAAATCCTACATCTGATGATGTTAAGATATCGTTCACTTCTAACAAAAAGGACAATGTATCTATCAGAGTTATGGACATGTCTGGCGTTACAGTTTACACTCAGGATCTCGGTGCTGTACAAAGTGGCAATACTGTTGTTTCTTTAGGCAAGTTTGCTTCAGGTATATACATGATAGAACTTACCAGCGGTACTCAGAAATCATTACAGAAGTTGGTTAAAGAATAAGTAATACTAGTAAACTACTACATAGATCCGGGGGCACATAACAATGTGTCCCCGGTTTTTTTTGTAGTATAGCTGCCTGCTTAGCCAGGTTTCATTCAACGGGATATCAGCAATTGCTGCTCCATAATACAGCTGTAATTGCCCACAATTTAGGCACCCAATTGGTGCATTATTTAGTGGCTTTTGAGTGCAATTACAGGTATATTTTACCTCCGGAAATTGCCTGTTTGTTACAGCTAATTGTATGGCTGATAATTGCCAGATCGTTATAAAACGCCAGGCACCTCAATATGCCAATGAGAGATTGTCTCTTATGGCCGACCGCCGGTGACAAGGTGCCCTGACTGACTAAAATCATGAGGATTTTCTTGTCAAATTCCCTTATTGAATTGCAGGACATTACCCTGATTTTTCTTCGTACATGCGTGTTGGTACACCCGATTTGGTAGCGAAAACTACTAATTACCGTCCTCACTACGAATAAGTTATCCACAAATCCACGTTTTTTGGAAATTTCATTGAAAAGTTGTATGCATAAGTGAATTTCGCCCAAATATGCGTCAATACTCACTTTTTTCCACACATTGTGTTGTCATAAATTGGCTTTACATATTTAAATAAATATAACACAAATATTTTTAGTTGTTTTTTAGTTAATAGTTGTTTTTTGATATGCATTATGCATTAACTTTGATTTATAACTAAAAGCTAATAATAACCTAACAAATATGATATAGGTCATTTGCAATGTCCTGAGAATCATTTGGTACGGTAAACACTAACTAATAGGGATAATAAAGTTGTCATTGTTTAAGTTTTATAGATATTATTTACTGAAAATTAAAAATTCATAACAATTATTTGTTTTTAAGTTTATAATTCTATAGTTTGCGAATAAATTCTACACTCCGTCTTTTCGGGGTGTTAATTATTGTTTAAAAAGTATACCCAATTTGAAGCATTTAAAATTTGTGAGTATGAAGAAGATATACCTCTTTCTCGTTGTAAGCTGCCTAACCGCTTTTACGGGTTTTGCGCAGAGTTCGTTTTACAGTTTTGCTCAGTCAAGTACGACTTACACACCTGTTACAACAGGTGATCCGCTCTACGTAGCGCTACTATCAGCGTGGGACGATGGGACAACCTCAACCACGATTCCATTCGCATTTAATGTGATGGGTACGGCATTTGCTGCTAATGCCAATGTTTTTGTTTCATCAAACGGCTATATTGAATTTGGTGGAACAACAAACTATACGTACACGCCCAACACGACTAATACTGCGGGTATTTTTACGATAGGGGCGAATGCTCAGGATCTACAGTATATTGTTGCCGGCGCGTTGCCTGTAAGAAAGTCTGTATTGGGTACTTCACCTAACAGAATATTTGTTGTGGAGTGGCCTAACTGTAGGCATTTTGGAGGAACGCAGGTATGGAATTTTCAGATCAGGTTATATGAGACATCTAACATGATACAGATGGTGTACGGGTCTTTTACCGGGAACTATGCTACTCTAGCAGGTTATTGTGGTATTTGGGGGCCAAGTGCTACAGCCAATAACTGGGTTGGTCGCTCTGTTTTGACCGGTGGAAACTGGAATTCATCTTCAGCGTCTACGTCACGTACATCGGCTGCTGTTGCGGCAATGGTTTCACAGGTAGCAACCACTACTCTTCCTACTTCTGGTCTTACCTTCTCTTATTGCCCTGCTGTTACAGCTACTGCTACACCAGCCACGTTGTGCCAGGGTGCTACGCTCACACTTACTTCCAGCACACTTTCTGGTGCTACCTATTCATGGAGTGGACCTAACTCATATACTGCTGCGACACAAAATCCTTCCAGCTTCACTGTTGGTACTGTTGATGCTGGTAATTATATAGTTACAGCGGCGAGAGGAAACTGTACGGTTACCGGAACAGCTTCAGTAACTGTTAATCCTACACCAAGTGGTGTGGCAAGTTCTTCTGGATCTTTTACTTTTTGCAATGGTACAGCTATTACTTTATCAGCAACACCATCTGGTGGAACCTGGAGTGTTGTTGCCGGTGGTACCGGAGCGGCTAGTGTAGTTGGTGCAACTGGTAGATATACCGGAACGTCTGCGGGTACTGTTACCGCCAGATATACAAGTTTGGCAGGTTGTACTGTAGATCAGACAATAACTGTTGCTCCATTGCCAACAACACCAACTGTTACCCGCAGCACTACTTACTACTGTAGTAATAACGTAAACGGACCTGTAACACTTACACCGGCTGGTACGGGTACATCATTTGTTTGGGCGCCTTCTTCTTCTTTAACATCTTCTGTTAGTTCTTCGGGTAGTCCTACGGTGGGGGCGAGTCCTTCAGTCACTACTACCTATACGGTTGTTGCTTCATTAGGTAGTTGTACGTCAACAGCTACATCGACGGTAACTTATGACCCGGTGCCAACATTTATAGACGTTACTGTTGGCGGATCAGTTCCATCCGGTGGTGATACTGTGTGCTATCCCGGTACTGCTTATTATTTCGCGGCCATGACACCTACTCCTTTAGTGTATGCATCCGGTGCACTTGGAAGTTATTCCAGTAGTGACCTGGCTGTTGCCACAGTGGGGTCTGCCACAGGTACAGTATATGGTGTGTCTACCGGTACTGCAATTATATCTTATATTGATGCTGGTTGCTCAGTAACATTGACGAAACCGGTAATTGTTGCCGGCGTTGGTTTTACCCTATCTGCCACACCTTCTGTAGCTGATTATTGTGCTACGGGTGCCGGAATTACCTTAACCGCTACTCCTTCTGATCCAGGTGCTACCCAATTTTTATGGACAGATGCCGTTGGTGGTGCTGCCGTTGGGTTAAGCAGTACATCAACAAGTACAGTGGTTTCAACCCCTTCGGCCGCAACTACTTATTATTATGTATTTGCGACCAATCCTACTTCACAATGCCATGCACAGTCTGGTTTAGTGACGGTTAATAATGTCACCCCGGTTATTTCAGGGGGTACTGTTACTATTTGTCAGGGAGCAAGTACAACCTGGTCAGCAACTATGGGTGCCGGTACATGGTCGAGCCTTAATACTGCCATAGCAACGGTTAGCGCCGCTGGTGTTGTAACTGGTGTGCTCTCCGGTAGTGGCGGTGTCGCAACTATTCAGTTCGTCAATACATCATCTGGTTGTGTTGTAACAAGAAATATAAATGTAAATGCTACTCCAGTTTTGAGCGCTACACCAGCAAGTGCTGTAGTTTGCGGCGGAGTAGGTGTAACACTTACTGCATCGGGCGCACCAACTTATTCTTGGGCACCTAATACTTCTTTATCTGCTACAACGGGTTCAACGGTTCTTACTACCGCTGCAAGTGCCATTACTTATACTATAACAGGTACGTCAGTTGCAGGTTGTACGAGTACTCTTACTAAATCAGTGGGAGTGGGTACAAGTGTAGCTGCTCTTGCTACTGCTACTTCTGCTTCGGTTTGTCCTGGTGGCAATGTTACCCTCAGCGGTGCAGGTTACTTTACAAGTGGTACCAGCTACACGGTTACTACTATCCCGTTTGCATATAATACTTTAACAGGTGCGGCGGTAACTTCAGTAAGTGGAGATGAAACAAACTCTGCTGCATTGTCTTTGCCATTTACCTTCAATTTCTTCGGTACCAGCTACACGCAGTTCTCATTGCAGTGTAATGGTTTCATGACATTGGGTAATGTTATTCCTGCTACTAACTATAATGGAACGAGTCTTCCAACTACGCTAGATGTAAATCCGGCTATATTCTTATTTTCCAGAGACTTGAATGCTCTTACAGCAATACAATATGAAACATTTGGTACTGCTCCAAACAGAAGATTTGTAGTTTATTTCAAAGATGTAAGTACGTTTGGTACTACTGACCTTGCGTTTGATGGTCAGATCATTTTGTATGAAACAACTAACATAATTGATCTGATGATCGCCCGTAAGTCAGCTGTTAATACGGCTAACGTGGGTATTCAGAGTGCAGGTGCTACATTCTATGCAAGTCCGTTTGGTGCAACCAGCGTTAATGCTACCGGTCTTACAAATACCGGTTACCGTTTCTCTATTCCGGTTACTTCACCTACATATGCATGGACGCCTACATCGGGTGTAACATCTACGGCTGCTGCAACTACAGCCGCTACTGTTTCATCTGCCACTACTTATTCTCTTGCAGTTACAAGTACTGCCGGTTGTTCCGGCACAGGTACAGTTGCTGTAGGTAATTATCCATTGCCTACCGTTAATATCTCTGCAGCCACTCCTTGTTATAATGTACCAATGACTGCAAGTGGTGCAGTTTCATACACATGGGCGCCTAATACAACAATCAGTGCTACAACCGGTGCTACTGTTACGGCAACTCCGGTCACTGCTATTACTTATACTGCTACAGGTACAAGTGTTAACGGTTGCTTAGGTACAGGTACTAAAACTATTAATCCTGTTCCTGTTATAACAGCTTCATCGGCTACTTATTGTAGTTCAGGATCACCTGTGGCTATTACAGGTTCAGGTGGTTCTACTTACACTTGGGCTCCATTTGCTACTTTAAGCTCATCTGCAGGTACTTCAGTAAATGCTTCTCCTTCTTCTACTACTACATATACTGTTACCGGTACTACAGCCGCAGGTTGTGTGGGTACGGGTACTACTTCTGTTACATTCAATGGTGCTACAACTGTGATCACAGGTCCTTCGGCTACATTGTGTTTGCCTGGTTCTATGAATCTTACTCAGGGTGGTTCAGGTGGTACATGGTCCAGCAGTAATCCATCAGTGGCTACCGTAGATCAGGCAGGGGTTGTTTATGGTGTTATTGCCGGTTCTGCTACTACCATTACTTATGACAATCCTACATGTGGTGGTAGTACTGACTATATTGTGAATGTAGCAAATGGTGGTTTCACGGTTTCAGTTGCTTCACCATCAGGTACAGACTATTGTAATTCAGGTTCTGTATTGCCGCTTACGGCTTCTAATACGGGGTCTGCTACCAACTATTCATGGAGCCCGTCTTCAGGATTGAGTGCTACAAATACTGCTTCTGTTAATGCAGGTCCTTCAGCAACAACTATTTACACAGTAACTGCTTCTGACGGAACATGTGCTAATAATACTACCGTTACCATCAATAATATTACACCTGCGCCTATCAGCGGCGGTGTCACCGCATTGTGTACCGGTTTCTCTACTACCTGGACTTCATCAGGTGGTAATACATGGTCTTCAAGTGCGCCAACTGTGGCAAGTGTTAACTCTTCTACAGGTGTTATAGCTGCGCTTTCTATTGGCACAGCTACTATTACTTATACCAATACTTCTACTGGTTGTTACGTTGTGCGTAACATCACTGTCAACGGTAGCCCTTCATTGGCTGCAAGCCCTGCTACTGCAGCAGTTTGTAGCGGTATTGGCGTTACGCTTACAGCATCTGGTGCTGCCACTTACTCATGGGCACCTAATACCAGCTTGTCGGCTACTACAGGTGCATCTGTGGTAAGTACTGCCGGTTCTGCTATTACATATACTATTACCGGTACTTCAGCTACAGGCTGTACTGCTACACTTACTAAATCAGTTGGTGTAGGTAGTGCAGTTTCTGCTACTGCTACAGCATCGTCGTTCACGGTTTGCGCAGGTAGTCCTGTTACGCTTACCGGTGCAGGCTACATTGCTTCAGGTACCAGCTATACGGTTACATCTGTTCCATTTGCTTATAGAACGCTAACGGGCGCTGCTGTAACATCAGTGAGTGGAGATGAAACAAACTCTGCTGCGCTGACTTTGCCATTTACGTTCAATTTCTTTGGTACTAACTATACTCAATTTTCATTGCAGTGTAATGGTTTCATGACATTGGGAAATGTTATTCCGGCAACAAACTACTCTCCTAACAATTTACCTAGTACCGGCGATCCTAACCCGGCTATCATGCTATTTGGTAGGGATCTGAACGCCGTGACTGCAATACAATATGAAACGTTTGGTACTTCGCCTAACCGTAGTTTTGTAGTTTATTTCAAAGATGTAAGTACGTTTGGTTCTACTGACCTTGCGTTCGATGGTCAGATCATTCTTTATGAAACAAGTAACATCATAGATCTGATGATCGCTCGTAAATCTGCAGTAAATACCGCTAACGTAGGTATTCAGAATGCGGGTGGTACACTTTATGCAAGTCCTTTTGGAGCAGCAAGTGTTAATGCTACAGGTCTTACTAATACCGGTTACCGTTTCTCTATTCCACTTACAGGTGGTACTTACGCCTGGACACCAACATCTGGTGTAGCGTCTACTGCATCAGCAGTTACTTCAGCTTCAGTAACAGGTACTACTACCTATTCTGTAACTGCAACTAATCCTACTTCAGGTTGTAGTGCTACTGCTACTACAACTGTAAATAATTACCCTGCAGTGTTGCCATCTATCACACCGGCTACTGTTACAGCATGTATCGGTGTATCTACTACACTGTCTATCGATCAGGTAACTGCAGGTAGTGGTACATGGTCACATGGTTCTTATGGTGCTATCGCTACTGTCAATTCATCAACAGGTGCAGTAACAGGTGTTTCTGCGGGTACTGCGGTTATTACCTTCACAAACCTTTGTGGTACTACTACAACAAGAAACGTGGTAGTTAATCCGGCTCCTACTGTTATTACAGTAACTCCTTCTGTTACCGGTCTTTGCTTAGGCGATGCTGCTACTTTATCTAACGGCACATCTGGCGGTACATGGACATCTTCTGATCCTACTGTTGCCAGCATCAATGCTTCTACTGGTGTTATCACTACTATTGCTGGTGGTAGCATTACTTTCACTTATGCTACAGGTTGCGGTGCACCTGCTACTATAGGCTTCTCTGTAAATTCTGCTCCGGTAGACATTACACCGTTAACCACAGTTGAGGCATGTATTGGTCAGACCACTACTTTATCTGACGCGTCATTAGGCGGTACATGGTCAACTACTTTTGGTAGTATTGCTACGGTTAACAGCTCTACCGGTGTTGTTACCGGTGTATCTGCAGGTACAGCAACTATTACTTATGGCAATGGTTGTGGTGCTGATGTTTACAGAGATGTGAACGTTAACACGGCGCCGGGTGCAATAAGTGGTTTTGGTACCATATGCCAGGCTACTTCTGTTACGCTTACCAACTCATTGCCTGGTGGTACATGGGTAAGTAATAATACTGCTATAGCAACGGTTGATGCCTCTACCGGTGAGGTAGGCGGTGTTGCGGGTGGTACTACTACTATCAGTTATGTAACTACAGGTTGTAACGCGGTAACAGCTTCTGAGACGATTACTCCGTTGCCTGCTGCTATTGGCGGTGCAACAATAATGTGTACTTCAAATTCAACAACACTTACTAAT
>CANBQQ010000019.1 GCA_947371715.1 Flavipsychrobacter stenotrophus | reverse complement strand
ACCTTGATAGTATGAGCGGTATTGTGTTCTTTATGCTGGCCGGCAGAATAGTGCAGGAAAGAACCTACAAGTCGCTGTCGTTTACCAGGGACTACAAGTCATACTTTCCTATTGCAGTTAATGTAAGCACACCAGCCGGTATTGTGAGCACCCAGTTGCAAGACCTGAAAGAGAAGGATATTGTGATGTTGCATCATGATGAGATCATTCCTGCAGATTCAATAGTGCTGAATGACAATGCGCTGATCGATTACAGTTTTGTTTCCGGTGAGGCAAGTGCTGTAAGAGTAAAAGCAGGCGAAACAGTGTATGCGGGTGGCAGGCAAACAGGAGAAGAGCTGATCATACAGGTTGTGAAACCAATAGCGGCCAGTTATCTCACCTCGCTCTGGAATCACTATGCGTTTAAGAAAGACAAGGCAGACAGCAACGATAAAATAAGCGTCATCCATATTCTGAGCAAGTACTTTACGGTTATATTGTTCAGCCTCGCAATTATCACTGCGGCTTATTGGTACTACCATGATCCGTCTAAGATCATTAACGCCGTATCAGCTATGCTTATAGTGGCATGTCCATGCGCACTGTTGTTGTCTTCTACATTTACCAATAGCAATATTCTCAGAATTTTCGGCCTCAACGGTCTTTACCTGCGTGATGCAACGGTAATAGAACAAATTGCCGACACTAATGAAATTGTGTTTGATAAGACGGGTACAATAACGAACAGCAGCAATAGTCAGGTTCTTGTTTCGGGTCATCAGTTGACCGAAGTGCAGAAGGATATTGTCTATAGTGTGGTAAGGCAAAGTAATCACCCTAACAGCAAGGCAATAGCTGAATGGCTGGGAGAGAGAAACACCGTTGCCCTGTCTAACTGGAATGAAACTCCCGGTAAAGGACTTGTAGCACAATACGGCAGTTATAATGTTATTGTGGGGTCGGCAGAACTAACAGGAGTTACAACTAACGTTGCGGAAGACAATGCAACAGTATATATTAAAATAGATGGGCAGATCACGTCGGTGCACCTAAACCCTGTCTTCAGAAATGCGGTGCCGGCCCTCATCTGGAAATTAAGAGAAAGATATTCTCTCTCCCTGTTGTCGGGAGATAACGATAAGCAAAAGGTAAAAATGGAAGAACTGTTCGGCAAGAAGTGTACACTTCTGTTCAAACAAAAGCCTATTGATAAGCTTAACTATATACAAACATTACAAAACAAAGGCAGAAAAGTAATGATGATAGGTGATGGATTGAATGATGCAGGCGCATTACAGCAGAGTAATGTAGGTATTACCCTGGCGGATGACATCAACAACTTCACTCCTGCCTGCGATGCTATCTTTGATGCAGGCAAAATGAACCTATTCGCACCATTGCTGGAGTTGGCCCGACTGTCAGGTACGTTTGTAAAGATCAGCTTTGTTGTTTCTATTCTATATAACATCGCCGGACTTTACTTTGCTACGCAGGGACTGATGAAGCCCATGCTGGCCGCTATTCTTATGCCTTGCAGTACCATCAGTATTGTTATCATATCAAGCGGGTTGAGTAACCTCATAGCCTGGCGCAAGGGTTTGACTGTTGCATCATTGAAGTAGAACCTTTCTTTTCTTTATTGATATAATTATAATGGCCCCGTCTCCGGGGCCATTATAATTATTAGTTTACTTAAAACCTGATCAATGTTTATTACATCCACTTTTCGGCAAACTTGCGGAAAGAGTGAATAAGCTCAACCATTACTTTTTCCTCATCTTCAGCACGGTTTCCAAGTGCTGTATGGTCGGTCAACAACTGTCCATCTATATATCCTGCAGAAGAACTCTGGGCTGCCCTGCTTATTGCGCCAATATTCAAATGAATGTCATGGTTGATCGCGTCGATGTTGTCTGATTGAATTCTGAACTGATTTTCAAAGTGCTCAACGTCTTTAGCAATGTCACCGGAGGTATTCTTTCCTGCGATCTCTGTAAGTATTCCTTTCTGGATGGTTATTTCTGTTTTGTAGAAATTGAGATTCCTTAACCATTGGTTGTGCATGTTACTAACATGGCTGATGTTTATTTTAGTCATTTGATTATTATTTGTACAAAAATAGATGTACGCCAGGCGCTGCTAAATGACACCCGTCATGAAATGTGATGATATATAAACACCGGCAGCCATCATACTGTCATAGTGACAAGGAACACTTTTGCTGCTGACTACGATCAATAATACGCCTCTACTCGCCGGTTACATTTGCAAAAAAGAGTGTTATGGAACTTCAGCTTAATCCGGGCGATAAGGTCCGGCTTATATCGGGTGGGCCGGTTATGACAGTGCGTGGTAAACACTACGACGTGCTGGTCAATGAATACAACCCAAATATGATCGACTGCATATGGTTTGCTAAAAACAATGAAGGTAGAGAACAGGCACATTATTGTCCTTTCCAGAAGGAGGAGTTGATAATGGCCAAACATGGCTGATCCTTCTTCCTGTTCTGCTTATTACATAATCCCTGCCCGCATAGGTGCCTGGCTACTTACTACATGACGATAATCATCTTTCGGTTTGAGCATGGTCATAAAAGCCCCCTGTATTACCGGATAGTTTTGTAGCTGTAAAACAGTAAATATGAGCGCATTATTTGTTCTGGTCCTGATCAGTTTATTAGTAGCCGGAACCTTTCTGGGAGCATTTATCTGGAGCATTTACGATGACCAGTACAGCGACAAAGAAGGTGCAGCCATGAGAATGTTATTTGACGAAGAAATAGAAGTAAAAAATAAATAAATAATAACACAAAAACCAGGAGTATGGAGTTAGATGCAAATGTGTCTTTACAAAACGATAAGTTTTTCTATGACAACAAAACTGTAAAATGGTTTGCCTATGCCACCATTATTTGGGGGGTAGTTGGTATGCTTGCGGGTATACTCGCGGCATTTCAGTTGGTATTCCCTGTGCTTAATCTGAATATGGCCGCTACATCCTTTGGTAGGGTAAGACCTGTACACACCAACGCTATCATATTTGCGTTTGTGGGTAATGGTATTTTCATGGGTGTTTATTATTCTCTTCAACGTCTTTGTAAAGCCAGGATGTTCAGCGATAAGTTGAGCAAATTTCACTTCTGGGGTTGGCAATCTATAATAGTGCTGGCTGCCATAACGCTCCTGGCCGGTTATACAACGGGTAAAGAATACGCCGAGCTTGAATGGCCGATAGATATTCTTATAGCGCTTGTATGGGTAGCATTTGGTTGGAATATGTTCGGTACCATACTTAAGAGGCGCGAACGCCACCTGTATGTTGCTATCTGGTTCTACATAGCCACTTTCGTTACAGTAGCTATGTTGCACATAGTTAACTCTATAGAGATCCCGTTTTCGTTTATGAAGTCTTATTCATGGTATGCCGGTGTACAGGATGCTCTGGTACAATGGTGGTACGGTCACAACGCGGTTGCGTTCTTCCTTACAACTCCATACCTCGGTTTGATGTATTACTTTATGCCTAAGGCAGCAAACAGGCCGGTATATTCTTACAGACTTTCTATTATACACTTCTGGGCGCTGATATTCCTGTATATCTGGGCTGGTCCGCACCACTTGTTATATACTGCATTGCCTGATTGGGCGCAGTCATTAGGTACTGTATTCTCCATCATGCTTTTGGCTCCATCATGGGGTGGTATGCTCAACGGATTGTTTACACTACGTGGTGCATGGGATAAAGTAAGAGAAGATCCTGTTCTTAAATTCATGGTAGTTGCTGTTACCGCATATGGTATGGCTACTTTCGAAGGACCAATGCTAAGTCTGAAGAGCGTAAACGCTATCAGTCACTTTACAGACTGGACAATTGCACACGTTCACGTAGGTGCACTGGGTTGGAACGGTTTCCTCACATTTGGTATCCTTTACTACCTGATCCCTAAAATATTCCGTACTAAATTATATTCTGTAAAGCTTGCCAACAGGCACTTCTGGATAGGTACGCTGGGTATAGTATTCTATGTTGTTCCTATGTATTGGGCCGGCTTTATGCAGAGCCTGGCATGGAAGGAGTTCACTCCGGAAGGCACACTTAAGTATCAATTCCTGGATACTGTTAAGCAAATGCAGCCTTTCTATGCAATGCGTGGTGTAGGTGGTGTGTTATTCCTCTTCGGTGCACTCATCATGTGTTACAACTTATATAAGACAGTTAAGGCAGGTGATGTATTGAATGAAGAACCGGCTGAAGCAGCGCCTCTTACAAAGGTATATGAGGCGCACAGTACACAGCACTGGCACAGATGGATCGAACGTCGTCCTATACAGATGCTTGTATTCAGCCTGGTGTTAGTTGCCATAGGTGGTATGATAGAAATGATCCCAACTTTTATGGTGAAATCAAACATTCCTACGATCGCCAGTGTTAAACCTTATACACCGCTTGAACTGCAGGGTAGAGATATATACATACGTGAAGGTTGTTACCTGTGTCATAGCCAGATGATCCGTCCATTCAGGAGTGAGGTTGTTCGTTATGGCGAATATTCTAAAGCCGGTGAGTTTGTTTATGATCATCCTTTCCAGTGGGGTAGTAAGCGTACCGGTCCGGATCTGGCCAGAATAGGTGGTAAATACCCTGACAGCTGGCACTTCAACCACATGTACGAGCCGGGCAGTATTTCTCCGGGTACTATCATGCCTAACTATCCATGGTTATTTAAGAACAGCCTGGATACGGCTATAACAGGTGCTAAGATCCGCGCCATGATAACGCTGGGTGTTCCTTATGCAGCAGGTTATGACAGAGTTGCCAATGATGAACTGATGAAACAGGCAAATGGTATAGCTGCCAACCTTGCCAAGGACAAAATAACCATCAAGAGCGACAAGGAGATCATTGCATTGATCGCGTACCTCCAGAGAGTTGGTACTGA
Source organism: Flavipsychrobacter stenotrophus (assembly GCA_947371715.1). Taxonomy (GTDB): domain Bacteria; phylum Bacteroidota; class Bacteroidia; order Chitinophagales; family Chitinophagaceae; genus Flavipsychrobacter; species Flavipsychrobacter stenotropha_C. The sequence goes on along the minus strand of CANBQQ010000019.1, from coordinate 12,214 downwards.
TATTAAGCTCGAACAAAAAGTCACCCCTAATAAATAAACAATGAAATTCATACACTATCTGGAGCATATAACAGGCGTGGGCATCTACCCGCTTACTTCGCTCACCATATTCTTCGTGTTTTTCGCAGCCATGGCAACATGGTCTGCGAGAGCCGACAAGAAATACATCGAAGAGTTGAAGAACATACCATTTCCCGAAAAGAATAATCAATAATTTTCAAAGACAACAGGCATATGCATTTACATAAAAAAGCGGTCGTTTTTTCTGCAATAGGCGCAATGTTACTTCCTCAGTTGAGTTTAGCAGCAACTACCGCGTCAGACGATAAAGGTACAGGTTACAACACGACACTTGTGTGTCTGGTTAGTTTAGTATTGATCCTGTTGTTTGTAATAGGAATGCTGACCAACACCCTGCGCCAGCTCACATTTGTAGTACGGGAGAAGAACAGGAAGGAAAAGCAGGGCTCGTCTATCGCTGCCAAGGCCACAATGCTTTTATTGTTACTCTTAACTTCGGCTACTAGCTTTGCTGCTACCGAACCGGCTGCCGAAGCCGCTGTTGCGCCTAAGGTGACAAGTATTAGCGGTATTCCTGTAAACGATTTTTACGCTTTGGTAGGTTTGATCGCTCTGGAGTTGGTTATAGTGTTCGCGTTGACCATCATCATCAATATCCTGCTCAGGGTGATCAGAGATGTTCCGGAATTGCAGGCAAAAGCACGTGCAATTGCCAAGAAGAACTGGTTCTGGGATAAGTTCAACAGTGCTGCATCTATTGAAAAGGAGAAAGACATCTTGCTCGATCACAACTATGATGGCATTATGGAGTTGGATAACGCATTGCCCCCATGGTGGATCTATGGTTTCTACATCACTATCCTGGTTGGTATCGTTTACATCTACCGTTTCCATGTATCTCACGACGGGCAGAGCCAGTTGGAGGAATATACTACTGAAATGGTTCAGGGTGAAGCTGACAAGGCTGCATACCTTGCTAAATCAGCCAACAACGTAGACGAAGCTACAGTAACATTGCTCACTGATCCTGCAGCCATTGCAGCAGGTAGGGAAACATTTGTAAAGAATTGTGCTCCTTGTCACCTGGCAGATGGTGGCGGTACAGTAGGTCCTAACCTTACAGATGAATACTGGATACATGGTGGCGGTCTGAAGGACATCTTTAAGTCTATCAAATATGGCTGGCAGGACAAGGGTATGAAGAGCTGGAAGGACGATCTCTCTCCAAAACAGATACAGGAAGTTTCGAGCTTTATCAAAACGCTTAAAGGAACGCATCCGCTTACGCCAAAGGCGCCACAGGGTGAGTTATACATAGAAACAACACCAAAAGAGACCAAGGATAGTGCTGCAGTTCAGCCGGTAGCAGGAAAATAAGTATAGTAACCATGAGTGAGCAAATAGATATTAAGTCGTCTTTTCGTGATAAGGTGGCAACGATCGATAAGAAGGGGAAAAGAGTGTGGATATTTGCACAACAACCCAAAGGCAGGTTTTATACGCTGCGTACAGCATTTACAGCTTTTTACCTGCTTTTGTTTTTCGGTCTGCCGTTTCTCAAGTATAAAGGGCATCCATTATTTCTGATAAACATCCTGGAGAGGAAATTCATCCTCTTCGGGCAAATATTCTGGCCGCAGGATTTCTTCATCTTCGCCCTGGGTATGATCGTGTTCATTGTTTTTATAGCATTGTTCACAGTTGTATTTGGCAGGATATTCTGCGGTTGGGCATGTCCGCAGACCATCTTTATGGAGATGGTCTTCCGGCGTATAGAATATCTGATAGAGGGTACTGCTGCTGAGCAGAAACTATTGGAAAAATCTCCCTGGGATACGAATAAGATCCTGAGGAAGGGCAGCAAATGGCTGGCTTTCTGGATGGTTAGTTTTCTCATAGCCAATACATTCCTTTCTTACATCATTGGCGTATCGGAGATGTATAAGATGATCTCTGAGCCGTTTGCGCTGCATGTAGGCACATTTGTTTCTCTGGTCACTTTTACAACGGTATTCTTCTTTGTTTACCTGTGGATGCGCGAACAGATATGCACTGTTATCTGCCCTTATGGCCGTATGCAGGGTGTACTGCTCGATCGCAATTCTATGATCGTTGCTTACGATTATAAGAGAGGCGAAACAAGAGCTAAATTCCGCAAGAGCGAAGAGCGTACTGCCGGCGATTGCATAGATTGTGAACAATGCGTAAAGGTTTGCCCTACCGGTATAGACATACGTAATGGCACTCAACTAGAATGTGTAAACTGCACAGCATGTATTGACGCCTGCGACAGGATGATGGAAGCAGTGAATCTGCCTACGGGCCTGATAAGAATGGCTTCTGAAAATAACATTGCCAAAAACAGGCCATGGGTATTTACTGTGAAGATGAAGGCCTACAGTTTTGTGATGTGCATATTACTTGGTGTTTTGGTATGGTTGTTAGCGAGTCGCACCGATGTGGGTATTACGTTGTTACGTACACCGGGTCAGCTATATCAGGAGCAGCCTCAAAATGAACTGAGTAATCTGTATAACTACAAAATGCTCAATAAAACATTTGAGGAGAAAGAGATAACATTAGTGCCTGAAAATTTTAAAGGCTATATAAAGTTGGTTGGTGAAACAAGGCTCAAGATCCCTAAGGATGGCATAGTATCCGGTAGTATGTTTGTCTATCTAGATAAGAGCTCTGTAAGGCAGCGAACAACCAAGTTGAAGATAGGTGTCTATGAACATGGTAAGAAGATAAGTACCATTACAACATCATTCTTAGGACCATTTAATGGCGGTAATTAAAATAGAATTTTTATGAAAATAGGATGGGGATGGAAAATAGGAGGACTGTATGGTGTATTTGTTGTCCTGATAATAGGGTTGGTGGTTGCAAGCAGCCGTCAGAAGATTGATCTTGTTTCTAAAGATTATTACAAGGACGAGATCGCTTACCAGGGTGTGCTGGATGCCAGCAAAAACCAGGCAAATCTTGCAGGTGAGGTGTCTGTTCATGCTAATGCAAACGAAGTAATTATTGACTTTCCTGCAGAGTTCAGCAAGTCTGATCTTAAGGGTAACGTCAATTTTTATTCAGCAGCCAACCAGGATTGGGACAAAAATTTCAGCATCACTACCAGTAATAATCAGTTAGTAATTCCACGGGCCGGGTTAATGAAAACTACGTACACTGTAAAGGTGCGTTACAACGCCAACGGACAGAATTTTTATTACGAAGCTGAACTAAACCTGCATACATCATGAGTGGCGGATTAGCAGTAGCGTTATTAATGGGTTTTACCGGCAGCCTGCATTGTGCGGGTATGTGCGGCCCTATAATGATGTTCCTGCCTTTTCATCAGTTTAAAGGCGCACGTAAAGTGGCGGCAATTGGTCTTTATCACCTGGCGCGCATATCTGTCTATGCGTTAATGGCATTCATTATTTATTCTTTTCGCGATAGTTTTAATCCCCGCATACAGCAGTACATTTCAATAGGTCTGGGTAGTTTACTGTTGGCAGCAGGTATTGCAACTTTCATCCCGCTGGGACTTAAGCTACAAATAAAACTGCCTTGGGCCGAATTTACTAAGCGAATGCTCAGCAAGTTCATTGGTCAGCCGGATATGCCGTCTATAGCAATGTCGGGAATGCTCAATGGTATGTTACCCTGCGGCCTTGTATACATGATGCTTTCGGCAGTTATGGTGTTACATTCTCCGTTGGAAGCTGTTTCATTCGCATATTTTTTCGGTATCGGCACCATGCCTATGCTGGTGAGTATTATTCTGTTCAGGAGCAAGTTGAATTTTGGCAGGGCAAATGCCTTTAAGGCGCTTACTCCAATATTTGTATTTGGCTTCGGCTGCCTTTTCCTGCTAAGGGGCTTAAATCTCGATATTCCCTATCTCAGTCCCAAAGTACAGGTTACAAACGGGGAGATACACTCCTGCTGTCATAAAAAATGATGCAAAGCAGTCTAAATCCTGACGGTGGTCATTTTTCTCCACTTAAATCACAGCGACTTTTATTCATATGTCCGCTAAGCAAACAGACAAGAAGAATACTTCTTCTTTAAAGGATTTTACCTTACATTTAAGCATGCCGTTTACAACCTTAGACAATGATACTTTCCATGCGCTTTTCAACTATGCCAGTATAGGCATCTTGATAACTAATGCTTCCGGAGATATCCAGATGGCTAATAAGCATTTAGAGCAGCAGTTTGGTTACAATGAAGGTGAGCTTATAGGTAAGAAAGTGGAGGTGCTTGTTCCAAGGCGATATGAAACCAAGCATGTAAAGCACAGGGAAAATTTTAGTGGCAATCCCCATAGTCGCCCAATGGGGTTGGGGATGGAGTTGTCGGGTTTAAGAAAAGACGGCAATGAGTTTCCGGTGGAAGTGAGTCTTGGTCATTACAAAATTGGGGAGGATAGCTATTCCCTTGCCTTCATTAATGATATTACACAGCGTAAGGAGACAGAGCAGGCTATCATACAATTAAATACCCACCTCGAAGAAAAGGTAAAGGAAGGGTCGCAGTCGCTGGCCATTACCGTAGAGCAGCTGGGCAACCAGATCAAGGAAACCGAAAGAAAGGATGCTGAGCTGGAACGGGTCAATACGTTTTTAAACAATATCTGGAACCATGCCGGTGCCATCATATTTGTATCAGACAAAGAAGGGGTACTGCAGTTTTTCAATCCGGCCGCCGAAAAGTGGCTGGGCTATTCAGCCGCAGAAGCCATTGGTAAGCTAAATGTTGCAGACTTCCATCTTAAAGAAGAGCTGGCGCAGAAAGCTGAGGAATTTACCGCAATCTCCGGTAGGCCTGTTGCCCCTGGTTTCGATGTATTTATAACAGCAATGGCCATTGGTCGGGACAATAACCAGGAATGGCATTATATAAGAAAAGATGGTAGTGTCTTTTTTGTTTCGTTGAATATTACTCAGCTCAGAGATGCACAGAATAATGTGTCAGGATTCCTGGGTATAGCCATTGACATTTCGGATAAGAAGAAAGCAGAAACAGAGCTGCGTGCTGCATTCGAAAAAGAAAAGGAACTGAATGAATTGAAGTCGCGTTTTGTGTCTATGGCCTCGCACGAGTTCAGGACGCCGCTAAGCGCCGTTTTATCTTCTGCCTATCTGCTGTCCCGCTACATGAAAAGCGAAGAGCAGCCACAACGCGAAAAACATATACAACGAATAGTATCTTCAGTGACCTCACTTACCGAGATACTGAATGACTTCCTGTCTGTTGGTAAAATAGAGGAAGGAAACATACACCCCAACTATCAGCAATACGAAATAAACGAGCAGATAGATGAAGTGGTGCAGGAAGTTCACCATTTACTGAAGAAAGAGCAAACCATAAATTACACTCATGTTGGCGCAGATGCAGCAGTGCTGCTCGATCCGTCTATGATGAAGCACATTGTCATCAACCTGCTATCCAATGCAATAAAATTCTCAGGAGAAGGATCGGTGATCGACCTGGTCACAGAAACAACTCCCGGCAGAATGGTACTATCAGTTGCCGATCATGGTATTGGCATTCCGGACGAAGATAAAGACAGCTTGTCTAAGCGCTTCTTCAGGTCGTCTAATGTTACCAATATACAGGGTACCGGTCTGGGGCTGCATATAGTAAGTAAATATGCCGAGCTGATGAATGGCAAGGTGGTATGCGAAAGCAAGCTGGGGCACGGCACCAAATTCACCATTACTTTTCCTAATAATAAATAGACAAAATGAAAACAATTCTCATAATAGAAGATAACGAAGACATCAGAGAAAACGTGGAAGAGATCCTTACGCTTTCAGACTACAAAGTACTTACAGCAGCAAATGGCAAGGAAGGGGTAGATGTGGCACAAAAGAACATGCCTGATCTCATCATCTGCGACATAATGATGCCCGGTATAGATGGCTACGGCGTATTGCATGTGCTTCACAAAGACCCTGCAACGCAAAATATTCCTTTTATCTTTCTTACATCTAAAAGCGAACGCAGTGACTTCAGGGCTGCTATGGAGATGGGGGCTGATGACTACATCACCAAGCCATTCTCTGGCAATGAGCTGCTCAATGCCATTGAGAGCCGTTTAAAGAAGAATGATATTATCAGGAAGACGCTATCTGCAGATATGCAGGGGTTGAATGAATTGCGTGCAAGCCTGGATAGTAACAAAACACTTGAAAGCCTTACTGAAGAAAGCAACAGCAATAACTACCGGAAACGTCAGGTGATATACAAGCAGGGCAATAATCCTCACTACCTGTTTTACATTTTAAAGGGTAAGGTCAAGACCTATAAGACCCACGAAGATGGAAAAGACCTGGTAATAGATCTGTATAACGAGGGCGACTTCTTCGGGTACACATCACTTATAGAGAACACTGTATATAACGAAACTGCCGAGGCGATTGAAGAAACAGAGCTTACGCTGATACCTCGTAAAGATTTTGAGGACCTGTTGAACACCAATCCTGCCATTTCGCGCAAGCTTATTTCGCTACTATCTAAAAACGTTATTGCTAAAGAAGACCACCTGTTGGGCATAGCATATAATACACTTCGCAAAAAGGTTGCGGGAGCGTTGATTGCCATGCAGAAGAAATACCACACAGATAAAAAAGAAGCCTTTACAATAGACATTAGCCGCGAAGAACTGGCCACCATTGCCGGTACTGCTACAGAATCACTTATACGAACCCTCAGCGATTTCAAAAGCGAAAACCTCATCGACATCAAAACCGGTAAGATCATTATTGTTGATGAAAAGAAATTGGTTAATCTGATAAGGTAGGGTAGTTTTTAATGACCCTCATGTTTACCAACAACAAAGCCCGGCACTGCTGCCGGGCTTTTCCATCCTCTCTACCGTCCACCATTATTTATTTCAAGTGATGTAAAAATTCGTTTCTTACTTTTTCTTCATTGAATTGACCTCCATAAAACGAGGTAATTGTAGCAGATGCGGCATCTTTGATACCGCGTGATGACACGCACATATGCTTGGCATCTATGATCACCGCCACATCTTCTGTGCCCAGCATCTCCTGTAGTTCCATGCCTATCTGCATGGTTAGGCGCTCCTGTACCTGCGGCCTCTTAGCAAAATACTGTACTATACGGTTCAGCTTAGACAGACCTACGACCTTGCCTGATGAGAAGTACGCCACATGCGCCTGTCCGTAGATAGGTACAAAATGATGCTCACAGTTGCTGAAGAAGGTGATATCTTTTTCTATCAGCATTTGGTTATAGCCATACTTGTTTTCGAACAACGCTATAGCGGGTTTATTAGCAGGGTCGAGTCCTGAGAATATCTCCTTAATATACATCTTGGCTACACGATGTGGTGTACCTTTCAGGCTGTCGTCTGTAAGGTCCAGGCCCAGTGTATGCATTATTTCGCGGAAGTGATAAGCTATAGTGCTAATCTTTTCCTGCTCACTCATTTCAAAAGCATCAGCCCTCATGGGGGTTTCTACGGTTGTGTAGATATGGTCATCGCCCATCTGGTCGTAGTTGGCTTCATCATCTTCATCCAACTCCTTACGCGGGATACTCAACAAAGTTTCGTTCTGTTTCATAAAGAAATATTTTTACCTCAGCTCGGGCGTCTATTTTTTGTCTTAATACATTATAAATGGCTATGGCCACATTCTCGGTAGTTGGGTTAATGCCCTGCATCATCTCCACATCAAGGTTCATATTCCTATGATCAAATTCCTCTATGACAAAGGTCTTTATGATGTCTGAAAGCTGCTTGGTATCTATTACAAATCCCGTTACTTTATCTACTTCTCCAGTCACCTTTACCACCAGGTCGTAATTGTGGCCATGGTAGTTTTCGTTGTTGCACTTGCCATAGAGGCGCTTGTTCTCTTCGTCAGTCAGATCGGGGTTATGCAATCTGTGAGCAGAATTGAAGTGCTCTTTTCGGTAAATAGCTATTCTCTCTGCTTTGCTCTTATTCATTACAAAACAAAAGTAGGTTCTATTTTGTTTAATATTTTGTAAAAAATATCAAACAAAACAATTGCCTTATAGGGAAAAAGTATAATTAGAGTTGGAGGAGGCAGCTTTTCTGCGCTGGTGGGTTAATTTGCCAGTAAGTTACCGGAGAGTTGATGGGGGGATATGTGTTTTTCATTACAAGGGTTCTTTCTATCTTAGTAAAGAATTAAAACAATTCGGAGCTCAATGGCCAAAAAGATCATTATACTCATTATGGTTGGGACAATTGCCTATTCGGCACTTGGTTGGTTCATCTTCGATTATCTCATAGGTGCCTACACAGATATGAATACTACTCAGATCCCCGGATTTAAGAAAACAGCAGATCAGTTCAACACTTCCTATCTCATACTGTCTTGTGCGGCATATTCGGCATTGATGGTGTTTGTGCTCGTATATTTGACTAATACAACAAACGCCATCAGGGGAACAATTACGGGAGCTATTGTAGGAGTATTAGTGGCAGTAATGGCCAACTCATATTGGCTGGCCTCAAGCAATTTTTATAATAATGTCTACGTTGCGCTTGTGGATGTTGCTGCCGCCGCTATTTCGGTGGGATTCCTGGGATTTATTATAACGGTAGTCGGTAATAAGATCTCGGACTAACTACCTGCTACTTTCCTTTTCTAAGGAAGCCGATATAAAAGCTCAACAAAAACAAAAGGAAATGTAGGCTTCCCCGGATGGTCAGAAACTCAGGCGACATTGACGTGGTCAGAAAGGGAACCGTAATATGGTACCACGCAAAATACCAGCTCGCACCTGCGGTTACAAAAAATGCTCCGGACAAAAACTTGCACGACTCTTTCCAGACGTTGTTAGGTGTCAATATCTATCTATTATATTGCTTAAAAGTACATAAAATTTCGGCAGCATTGTTCGGGTCAACCTACGTGGCTAGACCGGTTGGTGATGCCACTACTTTCTGTCTGATGTATATGTATCGTCTGTCCGATTAGCATTACTTTTCATCGGGTATACTCCCAAAAATCCCTGCACCTCGCTTTCGCACTTCGCTCTCAAATAGTATAGCATCTTGTTTTTCCTTGAATCTGGTATTACTTCTCCACACCACTTTTACTTAACACCAATATTCTCTACATTTAAGCCATGAACAGGCGTTTTTTCGTAAAGACCTCCGCATTGGCAACAGCCGGAATACTGGCATCCCGTTATGCAATAGCAGGAGGCAACAATACAACTGCATTCCCGGTAGTACGCATACCTGCCGATAAGCGGAAGTTTACCAGCAAAGCAGTGGAAAACCTTATAGCAGAGGTGAAAAAGAACATTGGCAACAAGGAAATAGCCTGGATGTTCGAAAATTGCTTTCCTAACACATTAGATACCACAGTAGACCATACCAATGTAAATGGCAAACCCGATACCTATGTAATAACCGGAGATATTGATGCCATGTGGCTGAGAGATTCATCGGCACAGGTGTGGCCTTATCTGCCGCTTTGTAAAGATGATAAGGCCCTGCAGCAAATGATAAAGGGAGTGATCAGTCGCCAGGTGAGGTGTATACTTAAAGACCCCTATGCCAATGCATTTTATAAAGACGAAAGCAAGGTAAGTGAGTGGCACAACGACCAGACCAAAATGCAACCCGGCACCCACGAGCGTAAATGGGAGATTGATAGCCTGTGCTATCCTATACGATTATCTTTTGGTTACTGGCAGGAGACCGGCGATATGAGTCACATGGACACATCGTGGAAGGAAGCTATGAAGCTGATAGTGGAAACATTTACCGTGCAGCAACGCATGAAGGACAAAGGCCCTTACAGCTTTATGCGCAGCAGCCCATATGCTACAGATAGTGTTCCTATGGGTGGCTACGGTTACCCGGCAAAACCCAACGGACTCATCTGCTCTATGTTCCGCCCTAGTGACGATGCCACTATCTATCCATACCTCATCCCATCAAATATATTCGCAGTATCATCGCTGCACCAGATGGCAACAATGATGGAGTTGGTAGAGCCAAATGAAACAGCATCCATATACATGCTTGCCAGCCAGGTAGAAGAAGGACTGCTGAAAGTAGCCACGGTCAAGAACAGCAAGAATGTGGCTATGTACAGCTACGAGACCAACGGTTTCGGCAGTTACAACCTTATGGATGATGCCAATGTACCATCATTATTATCGCTGTCATACCTGTTGGGCAACGAAAGCAAACTGCTCGACCGACCCACATACAACAACACCCGCAGGTTTGTACTGTCTGACGAGAACCCATTTTATTTCAAAGGAACAGCAGGAGAAGGAGTGGGTGGTCCTCACGTTGGCGCAGATATGATATGGCCTATCAGCATCATTATGCGCGGCCTCACCAGCACCGACGAAGCAGAAATAAAGAACTGCCTTGCCACACTGCAGCGCTCCCATGCCAATACCGGCTTCATGCACGAATCATTCCATAAAGACGACGCCACCAAATTTACCCGTCCATGGTTCGCCTGGGCCAATACCCTTTTCGGTGAGTTTGTCTGGAAGGTATACAGAGAACGCCCGCATTTGCTGAATTAATTTGTCAATGGCATCCCGACAACCTGTCATGGTGAGGTTCTCGAACCATGATAGGTTGGCGCATCGGGACGTATTCGTTTTGTATTCTAAATGGTGTTGGAATGTCTCAAAGAGAACCGGCCCACAGCCTCCATTGCCATGCTTCGAGGGCCTCACCATGACAACGGAGGGGTGTTATTGATTGTCTGGGTTTCTTTCCGTGTACCTTTCAGCCAATCTCTGCAACTCACCAATATTGCCAGACATTAGTGCTTCTTTCTTTTTTCTGCTCCACTTTTTGACCTGCTTTTCTCGTGCAATTACGTCGTCTATAACACGAGAATACTCATAGTATTTAAGAACAAGTGGACGGCGGTTGTAAGTATAGCATTTGGGGTCTGTCCCTTCCTGATGTTCTTCAAATCTTCTTTCAAGGTTATTTGTAACACCAGTATAATATGAGCCGTCTGAACATTGCAGAATATATAAGTAATAATTATGCTGGTTCATATTATAACAATTAGATTTGGCAGCACCCCGCCTACCTGTCATGGTTCGGCTCTCGAACCATGATAGGTAGGCGCATGAGGACGTATTCGTTTTGAGATCTAATAGATGTAGTTAATTGCAATATGAAAACCCGCCCCGATACATCCATTGCCATGGTTCGATAGCCTCACTATGACAATTTAAGGTATGTAGTTTCGTCTTAAGAAAAATCGGTCAGGGTTCAGTTAAATTGTTAAAAGACCTAAACCAACCCTACCACGCCAGCGCACTAGCACCCAAAATAGCCGCATCCGCATCGGGCAGTGCCGACTGAATGAGCGCCACTTTGTTCTTATAAATATTAAGCAGGTTAGCTTCCATGTGTGCACGAACTGGGTCTAGCAGCATCTCCCCGGCATTGGCCAGTCCACCAAAGAAGATAATGGCTTCAGGAGATGTTATAGCCACTGCATCGGCAAGCGACTGGCCCAGTATCCTGCCGGTATATTCCATCAACTCCAATGCAAAATGATCACCGGCCTTTGCTGCTATATAAATGCTGCGTGCCGAAATTTCATCACCCTGACCGCGGAGTATCGTAGCATCATCCCTATCGGCGAGCAACAGGTGTGCAGTGCGCACAATACCCGTTGCAGAGGCATAGGTCTCCAGGCAACCCATACGGCCACAACCACATTTACGTCCGTTGCGCACCGCTATTACATGACCTAATTCACCCGCAAATCCATCATGACCATAGATCATTTCGCCATTAGCTACAAAACCGCTGCCCAGGCCTGTGCCCAGCGTTACCAGTATAAAATCTTTAAGGCCCTTGGCCGCGCCATAGGTCATTTCACCCACAGCTGCAGCATTGGCATCATTGGTCAGTACCGCTTTCATATGCAGTGCATCAGATACCATTTTGGCCATAGGTATCACACCTTCCCATGGCAGATTGGGCGCAAATACTATGTCGCCGGTATAAAAGTTGCCGTTGGGAGCTCCTATACCTGCGCCTACAAAATTATCTCTGCCGGCCTGCTCAATAACAGGTTGCAGGGCTTGCTGCAGAGCGGCTATATAATGGTGCGGCGTTTCATGTCCGCGGGTAGACATGCTGCCCTTGGTTACGATCTCTCCCCGCCTGTTTACCACT
>CANBQQ010000018.1 GCA_947371715.1 Flavipsychrobacter stenotrophus | reverse complement strand
AATGCTATGGTGGCTACAATTACATCTACCTTTTCCATAAGGAACTGATCCTGGCGCTGAGCGCGCAACGGGCCTTCCAGCCCTGCATGATAAGCAACGGCTGTGATACCATTGGCTTGTAGCGTCTGAGCCAACTCTTCGGTAGTCTTGCGGTTGAGGGTGTAGATAATCCCACTCTTCCCCTTCATCGTGTTGATGAACTTTACGATATGCTTCAACACCTGCTCTTTGCTGGTCTTGGGCACAATTTCGTAATACAGGTTGGGGCGGTTAAATGAGTCTATAAATATGTTAGGCTCCTGTAAGTTCAGATTCTTAACAATATCGTCCTGAACTTTAGGTGTTGCAGTTGCGGTAAGTGCTATTATCGGTAAAGCAGGATTGATCTCGTTGATCATATCCCTGAGTTTGCGGTATTCCGGACGGAAATCGTGACCCCACTCAGATATGCAATGTGCCTCATCAACGGCGATAAATGATATCTTCAGGTCGGAGAAGAAGGCAATATTCTCTTGTTTGGTCAATGTTTCTGGTGCCACATACAGCATCTTGGTCTTTCCTTCTACCAGATCAGACTTTACCTTTTTCTGCTGCGCCTTACTTAGAGTTGAATTTAAAAAGTGGGCTATATTGTCTTTACTGCTATATCCTCTTATGAGATCTACCTGATTTTTCATCAGGGCAATAAGTGGGGAAACAACTATTGCAACACCTTCACTCAATAAAGCCGGCAATTGGTAACACATAGACTTGCCGCCGCCCGTTGGCATTATTACAAAAGTATCTCTGCCATCAAGTATACTCTTTATTATCTTTTCCTGCTCTCCTTTAAACGTATCAAAACCAAAATACTGGTGTAATTCCTTTTTAAGATTGAATTTTGGCTTGGGATTACTGACTTCCATAAATATTATTTTAACCAAAAGTGACAAAACAGCACTGTTACAATATCGTCCTATCTCTCTGTCTGACTTTTTTAGCTACTCGTTTTTTGTAAAGATTGCGAATTTACGACACCAACATTATTTAAATACAATTGTAATGTAAGGCAAATGGTAAATAATACTTAAAAAAAAGTCGTGTTTTGTGCACAATCCTTGATATAGACAACAGCAGTTAACAGAGTGGCGATTCGGTAAATGCGGCTTAATAAAAGCCATTTATACATTTAAAAATCGTTACTTGTAAATATAATAAACTTCCCGTTAACAATAAAACTAAATATCAATGTTGTAGAATAAATATTTAGAACATGCTGATTAAGAACTGTGTAACCGCTATGCCACGAAATGAAACTCCATTCGGTCTATTCATTTGACATTGTTTCCTTTCCAATATTATTAAAGAAGTTATCCAGTAGATCGGGGTGGAGTTTGCTATAATCTAGCGCTAATAGCTTTGATGTAAACCGGGGAAATGTGTTCTTTGAATAATTTTTCTTCCAATCCTTCTTTGCAGCTATTAATGCATCTGCTGCTTCTTGAACATCCTTGGAAGCGTCTTCCTTTTCAATTTCACTTGCAACTTCCTTTATCTTGCCCGCAAGGTGATAGAGATACTTGCAGTTTTCAGGCACTTTTATATTTTTATCATTACGCTGCAGACGCACAAAAGTCATGAATGATCTGATTATTCTGAATTCATGCCTGAATTTATCAATTGTTTCCAATTCAAAGTGCTGAGTGATCTCTTCAGACAAATGAACAAGCCCCTCTGCTTTACCTATAATGATCTCTTTGGCTTGAAACGGTTTCATATGAATTTAGAATAGATTGCAATGCAAATCTAAATTGGTTGCTGCTACCAACAGGGTTAAGTATCTATGAACATTTTATAAAGCTACCTGTTGCCATATTTATATATATTTACGCCCTCTGATGGCAAAAAATAAAACACCTAAAAAAAGAAGCGCATTACGCACTACCCTTAGGGTAATACTCATCCTGTTCATAGCATCAATGGTATATGTAGTACTCTGCAAGTGGATGATGCCACCGTTTACTACTACACAAATAGTTGACGTATGCACCGGCCATGGATTGAAAAGAGACTATGTAAGCTGGGAAGAGATATCAAGAAATGTAAAGCTGGCAGCTCTGGCCAGCGAGGACCAGCGATTTGCTGAGCACAATGGTTTTGACTGGAAATCGATTGACAAAAGTGTAAATGGCCCGGTATCAAAAAAGAAGAGGAAGAATAAAATACGCGGCGGCGGCGCCAGCACCATAAGCCAGCAAACAGCCAAAAATGTATTTCTCTGGCAGGGAACAGGCATTGGCCGATACATTAGAAAGGTACCGGAGTTTTACTATACCCAGATGATAGAATGGACCTGGGGTAAGAAACGTATACTTGAGGTATACCTGAACGTAATAGAAATGGGGCCGGGTATTTATGGCATAGAAGCTGCAGCACAATCATACTTCCATAAGTCGGCCAAAAACTTGTCTCGCGCAGAGGCTGCTATGATCATTGCCTGCCTGCCCAACCCTAAGAAATTTACAGTAGTCCCTATGAGCCGCAGGGTAAGAAGCCGCTACCCGCGCATTATGCAGCAGATGGACAACCTGGAGGGAGATGAGGATATTGAGGATGTATTGAAGTAAGTTAAAATAAAATACAAAATTGAGTCTTGCCAAAAAAACAATCGTATGAAATATTATTTTTTGATTTTTTGCACTATAATTTCCCTTCTTACTTCATGTACAAAAGAGGGGCCATCTACAACTTATACCTGTTTTGTTATTGACCAGACACAATACAAAATACATGGCTGTAAAAACACATCACAAAACCATGATGAGGTCATCAACGTGACTATGAAAAAACTGCAAGAGTATTTGAATAATAACAATTACAACAAGCCCAGTTATGTAAATTATGTGGACAGATGTGTCACTCCAATTATTGATGCCGGGCCAGATACAATGTATAAGATAAGGATTACCTCATGCAATTAGAGGATCCGGGTTTTATGTAATAAAACAGGAAACCTCGAAGGGATCCCTGCTTAAAAGAGCGAAAGACGAGATTCGAACTCGCGACTTTCAGCTTGGGAAGCTGACGCTCTACCAACTGAGCTACTTTCGCTTATTATTATTTATTGACTATCACCTGAAATACTTTATTCAGACCTTCTGCTTTCGCGTGCAGGAAATATATTCCCGAAGATAGCCTATTACTTATTAATGCAGGTTGATTTATTACACCATTCACAGGCTGTAAGACCTGCCTGCCTATCACCTGACCAATAATGTCAGTGATGACTATATGAACCGGGCTCTTTGCCGATGAGCAAAAAATAGTGAAATCACCGTTATTGGGATTGGGGCTGATAGTGATATTTTCTTGCTCCTGCTGGTTTGCAGATATGCCAACTGTATTAACGATCAATGCCGCTGAATCTGAAATAATGTTAACACAGCTATCGGAAGATACAATACAACGATACAAATTACCGGACATAGATCCGTTAGCAGGATTGATAGTGAGTGTCGATGTATATACTCCGGAATACGGGCTAGCATTCGTAAGGTTCACAAATCCACTACCTGTATTTACCTGCCACTGATACAGAGGGGCAGGTGCTGCAACAGAAATCGCAAACGTGGCAATTGAGCCTGATACCGCGCTGTCATTTACAGGGTGACCGGTAATAATGTGACTTACTGATGAATATAATGCAGCAACTTCACATGGGGTAAGCGCACGATTCCATATACCTAGTTCATCAATAAGTCCGTAGAAAAACTGCCATGTGCCACCATCTACCGCACCTATATAATTATACATAGTTGAAGTAGGATATGTTTGTAAGCCCGGGAGATAGTTTTTTGCTTTACGGATACCATCAATATACATACACATGAAACCTGACGCAGAATCGTAGGTACCGGTAAACAGGTGATAATTAGTATCCAGACCTGCAAAAGAATAACCTGCTTCGGTTATTGTAGCCCCGGGATCTATATCTCTTCTCACACGCACCTGTCCGCCATTCAAGTACAGCATGTGGGGGTCATGTGCAGGTGTGGCATCGCCCCTCCAATATATCTGCTCCTGGCTACTAAATGCATAGTTGGTAGACTTTACCCAGGCCGAGATAGTTAGACTGGCTGTTATATCTACAGAGCGTTCTTTTACTAAAGTCCCTGGTGGCACATAGATATAATCACTGACTCCGTTAAAGTTGAATGCAGTATTGGGTTGGCCATACCTTCCGCTACCCATTGTTGTGCCATAGACGGTCCCATCATGACCATTCAATGTACTGTCAACTGCATTTCCTGTAAAGGGAAACCAGGCAACTAAACCCGCAGCCGGAAGATAAGCCGGAAGCTGGGCTTGCGCCACAGAAACCAATAATAACGCAGCAAGCAAGAACAGGTTGAACTTTTTCATAAAGAAAGAATTTATCTACCGCAAGGTAATAAATATCCTGAATTCAAACTCCAGACCTAATTATCGCACGGAAGAACTATTGTCTTAATCTGCATCCATGGTTTGGTGCCTTGCAGGTATGGCTACATCCTTAAATCCTTTTACCATTAGTTTTTCCCTGAATTCAGTCTGCACCTCATACTCTCCGTGCACCAGAAATATCTGCTTCACTTTATCCGCCTCCTGACACGACAGCCAGTGCAGCATATCGTGATAGTCGCCGTGGGCGCTTAGACTACTAATTTCGGCTATCTCTGCACGTACAGGGTATAACTCTCCGAAGATCTTAACATCGTGCGGATACTGCTTTAAACGACCACCGAGCGAATTAGGCTCGCAATAGCCTGTCATCAGAATGGTATTTCTAGAGCTGGCACTGTTATTGGCAATATGGTGCTTTACCCTACCCGCTTCTGCCATACCCGACGCCGATATGATAACGCATGGCACACGCTCGTCGTTGAGGTGTATAGAGTCTTCCGCAGTTTCAATAAATTTTAATCCGGGGAAGCTGAACACATCATCATCCTGCTTCAACAACTTCTGTACATCAGCATTAAAGTAGTCCGGATATTTCTTAATAAGTTCCGTAACCTTTACTGAAAGCGGACTGTCTACGTAGTACGTAATATCGGGCAATCTCTTTTCAAGATCAAGTCTATTCAATAAAAATAGTATTTCCTGTGTGCGCCCCAGGCTAAATGCCGGAATCACCATCTTTCCCTGTCTGTCTATACAGGTTTCCTGTATGTGCCTGAGTAACTTATCGCTTGCTACAGTTACTACCTCATGCAACTTATTGCCATAGGTCGACTCCATGATAATATAGTCTGCCTGCGGGAACGTAGCGGGAGAGCGCAGGATCATGTCATTGTATCGTCCTATATCCCCGCTGAAAGTAAGTGTCTTCAGCTGCCCATCTTCTTTTATTGATAAATTTATTGCAGAGCTCCCCAGTATGTGTCCACAATCCGTGAACATTACTTCTATGCCCTTTTCAATTTTATACGATTCATTGTAAGGTATCGTCTCAAACAGAGAGAACAATTTAATAGCATCCTCTTCCGTATACAATGGCTCTACCAGTGGCCGGCCTTCTTTTTCCCTTCTGCGGTTTATGTATTCCACATCCATTTCCTGAATGTGAGCGGAATCTACTAAGAGTAATTTTGCGAGGCTGGCTGTTGCAGGAGTACAATATATTTTGCCCTTGTAACCATCTTTCACCAATTTGGGCAACAAGCCGGTGTGGTCTATATGCGCGTGAGAAAGTATTACATGGTCTACATCCATCGGGTCGAAACCCCAGGTACTGTTCATCTCCAGAGTATCTTTCCCCATTCCCTGAAACATACCACAGTCAAGCAATATTTTTTTACCATTATTTATATGCACCAAATGCTTAGAACCGGTTACAGTGCGGGCTGCACCGTGAAAAGATATCTTCATAAAGAAATAATTACGTGTGTTGAAACTACCCGCTATAAAAATAGTGCCTGACGAGTTAGGAAAGCAAATCTAATACAGTAACAAATTTGTTAGAAGGCTTAAGGAATGTATCTAACCTGCTAAAAAATCACAGAACTCCTTCTTTCTCCGGGCTGCAATCTCCAACTCTTTACCATCCTGCATGATGACGCTGCCAGTCCTTCCGGATGTGACCTTATTAACGTGCTTTACATTAACAATATGTCCATGATGAATCCGAAAGAAGCTATCCTGCGGCAGCATTTCCTCAAACTCTTTCAAATTTTTAGAGGCGTGATACCGCTTGCCGTTGTATAGATGAATGAATGTATAACTACCATTGGCCACACAGTAGCTAATGTCTTTGATAGTAATAAAGTATTGCCCGTTGCTATCGGCTAATACCATTCGTTGTTCGCCCTTATCTTCGGTTTTCAGGTTTTGCTTCAATAGCAGGTAGTTAGCTGCATGCATTTTCTCAGTTGTCCTTTGCTCCGCACGCACTATAGCACCCTGCAGTTGTGCTATGTTTACGGGCTTTAACAAATAGTCTATTGATGCATATTTAAATGCGGTTATCGCATATTGGTTATAAGCGGTTATAAAGATGATCTCGAAATTGATCTCGGCCAGAGAATTCAGTAAGTCGAAGCCATTTCCATAGGGCATTTCTACGTCAAGGAAAACGAGTTGCGGCTTTAGCGATGCAATAAGCGATGCAGCACTTGTAATATTATCGGCAGTACCTACTATCTCTACGCCCGTGCAATAGTCGGTTACTATCTTTTGAATAGTAGAGATGCTCTTCTGCTCATCGTCTACAATTATAGCTGTTATCATACTTCAATCGGAAATTTCAGGATCACCAATGTTCCCGATGCTCTTCCATCAGCATCTGACTTATCAATAATTTCAGCACTAAAACTCATCTTATGAAGTGTACTGGCCAGTGCCAGCCGCTTTTTAACCAACTCCATCCCCTGTGAAACGTGCATTTTACCTGATCTGGATTTCATTTCCTGTGATGCTTTACGACCTATTCCATTATCTTCTATTTTACAAACAATGTAGTTACCCTCCTTTGCAAAGTAAACCGACAAACGGCCCTGCTTTTCAAGATAGCACAAACCATGTACAATGGCATTCTCTGCAAAAGGCTGAATAATGGTGGGTAACACCTGCACATCAAAAGTATCAAGTTCTGCACTACAAGATATTTCATACGTAAATTTATTTTCAAACCGCATTTGCTCCAGCGTAAGGTAGCTGTTCAGATAGGCTATCTCCTGCTGCAGCACTATCGTCTGTAGTTGATTATACTCCATTGTTGTGCGCATCAATGATGCAAATTCCGACAAGTATTTGTTTGCCGATATAACATCGTTGTGCACTATATAATGTTGTATGGAATTCAGGCAGTTGAAAATGAAATGCGGGTTCATTTGTGCCCTATATTGCTGCTGCTCTAACTCAATACGAGCTACCGTTGTTTTAAGTTTATTCTGTCTTGTATATAGAATTGTAGCTATACTTATAACAGCTACCAGGCACAAACTAGAGTATATCAGCACATTCTTTTCCCATACCTTCTTCTTGTTATCCAGTTTCAATTGCAGTTCCTTTTTATCATACTCGTACTGAAGTTTTTTTGCTATTATAGCCTTACGGTTGGTCTCATTCCGCAGACTATCCCTCACCTTCAATTCAAGATCCTGCATTTCATAAGCACCTTTATAGTTGCCAGTAGCGAAATAGATATCTTTCAATACCCCCGATGACTTTTGCAGTTCATAAAGGTTTCCTATTTCCTTACCTAAGGTAATAGCCATGGTTGCATAGTAAGTGGCGCTGTCTATATTCCCTCTCTTTAGCAAGATGCAGGCAATAGAGGTAGAAATGTAGCTCTTTATTGTCTTTATGTGCTTTTTGTCGGCTATAGCTATAGCCCTGTAAAAGCAAGACAGCGCTTTATCCTGGCTGTCGATCTTTGCATACTCATATCCGCAACTACCCAGGGCTGTTGCAATATAAAAGTCGTCGCCCACTTCCTCGTATATCTCCAGACACTTACTATAATAGGCTAATGCTTGCTGCCTGTTGGCCTGCCCGGAATAGGCTGCGCCAATATTCTCATACGCCATAGCAATTCCCTTCTTGTTGTGTATAGCCACAAACATTCCGAGGCTACGCCTGAAGTGTTCCATGGCATTACCAAAATCGTGTTGGTCGGCAAAAAGATGGCCGATGTTATTTAGGCTATACGCAATTCCAAGCGTATCTCTTATCTCTTCCTGCACTTTTAGGTTGCGGTACTCATATTCCAGACCTGTAGCAACATCGCCCCTGTTTGTGTAGATGAAGGCAATATTATTCAGCTGGTAAGCAGCGGCCTTCCGGTCACCCAGGTGTTCAAATATTTTAAGAGCTGCCTTATAATTCAGCAGGGCTGTTTCTGTTTCGCCTTTATGAGAATAGTAGTAACCTATGCCATTGAGCGCACTACCCCTGCCACTTAGGTAAAACCTTTCTGGTCGGCGCTTTTCGGCTATTGCTTGATCACATAATGTCATTACCTGTTGCGCATAGGTAAGTATATTGTCAACATCACAGGCATCGCTTAATTCTATCAATATTTTTATCCGAGCAGTATCTCCTTTTACTAACTTTAGTTGAGTGAGCAGGGAGTCTTCAACCGTTATTGCACATACCCTTTCAGGCATTAAAACACATGCAAACCATAAGCATGCGCATAATATACTTGCTAATATGGACGACCTCGATACTATCATACTTCAAGTGGAAATTTCAGTATCACTAACGTACCCAGCGCTTTTCCATCAGCATCTGTTTTATCTATCACCTCTGCACTAAAGCTTTTTTTGTGTAGCGAACTGGCCAATGCCAATCTCTTTTTTACCAGCTCCATTCCTTGAGAAACATGCGTTTTGCCCGACCTTGCTTTTATCTGCTTCGATGCTTTGCGGCCTATTCCATTGTCATCTACGGTACACACCAGCCAATCGCCCTCTTTTGTAAAGCTCACCAATAATCTACCACCATTCTCCAGGTAACAAAGTCCATGCACAATAGCGTTCTCTGCAAACGGTTGTATAATAGTCGGCAACACCTGTAGTGCAGATGTATCTACATCTGCACTACAGTCTATCTGGTAAGTGAATTTGTTTTCAAACCGCATCTGCTCCAGGCTCAGGTAACTGTTCAGGTAATCTATCTCCTGCTGCAGCAAAATGGTTTGCAACCGGTTATGCTCCATAGTTGTGCGCATCAGCGATGCAAATTCTGATAAATATTTATTTGCAGAGATAACATCATTGTGCAGTATGTAATGCTGTATGGAGTGCAGACAATTGAAAATAAAGTGCGGGTTCATTTGCGCGCGGTATTGCTGCTGTTCCAGCTCCATGGTTTCCAGCCTGCTCTTTAGCTTACTATGCCTTGTGTAAAAAAAAGAACCAACTGAAACTAACAATGCGGCCAACAAGCTGGCATATATCAGTACATTCTTTTCCCATATCTTGTTTTCGTTATCCAGCTTTAATTGTAGTTCTTTCTTCTCGTAGTCGTATTGCAGTTTTTTGTTTATAGCATCTTTATAATTGGCATCGTTGATCATGCTATCGCGCATGGTTATTTCCAGATCGTGCATGGAATAGGCTTCTTTGTAGTTGCCTGTTTGCAGATATATTTCTTTCAAAATCTTTGCTGCGTTTTGAATATCTCTGAGATTGCCCAGTTGCTTGCTTATTTGCAGCGACCGGGATGCATATTGCTCTGCCTCGGTTACATTCCCCTTAGACAGCATTATTTTAGCCATAGCCCGGTAAGCGTAAGCCATGTTCTCCTTTACATTCAGTTTCTGCGCTATAGATAATGCCTGGTTAAAGTAAATAAGAGCACTATCACCCTGACCTTGCTTATCCAGTTCAAACCCACAGCAAGACAGGACTTCTCCAACCGAGTAGGCATCCTTCATCTGACGATATAACTGCAGGCTCTTCCGGTAATAAATCAACGCCGTCTTGCCATCGCCATTGGATGAGTAGTAGGTACCCATATTACACATAATCATAGCCATGCCTTTTTCATACTTTAGGGCATTGAACATTTCCAGGCTTTTTGTGTAATATTCCAACGCATTTTTATCGTCCTTCAACTCTATGAAGATGTGGGCTATGTTATTATAAGTGTATGCCATACCCAGAGAGTCATTCAGCTCTTCCTGCAATTGCAGATCTTTATAAGATGTTTCGAGCGATTGACGCATATTACCCATGTCATCATAAAGTACAGCCATGTCATTGAGCATTATAGACTTAAATCTCTTGTCGTGAAGCTGGTCTGATAATTCTACTGCTTTCTTGTATAAATCCAGTGCGTTGGCGTATTCCGACCTATGCTTATAGTAACTCCCCATATTACCATATATGGTTGCAAGGCCGGTGATGTATAATTCTTGCGGCTTCTGCCCTTCGGCAATGCCTTTTTGACATAGTGCTATACCGTCATCAAAATACCCCCTTATGGTGGTATCATCACTCAATGCGGTTAATAATCTTAATACGTTTATCTTTTGTGTATCGTGTTTTGCCAACTTTAGTTGAAGCAGCAAAGAATCTTTGTTTTGCGCATATCCACTTTGCAGAGCCAGGAGGCTCGGCAATAAAAAGCATACATATGCCAACAACCGCCACACAACACTTTTCATTCCAATCATTATGCAATGTACGTTGCCAGGATAAATATCAACAAATCTCTCTTTCTACAGGAAGCACTAATTGACAACTGTGTTGATCAGATTTATAACTGCACAGCCTGTGATGTGCATAAAAAAAGCTTCAAACGTACGTTTGAAGCTTTTTGAGTGTGACCGCGTCAGGATTCAAACCTGAAACCTTCTCATCCGTAGTGAGATGCTCTATTCAGTTGAGCTACGCAGCCATTCCCTTTTGGGAGTGCAAAGATATAAAACTAGATGTACTTTTGCAAAATAAATTTACGGAATTCGTTAAAGATTTTTAAAAATAATTTGAACCATGAATATTGAGATCTGGTCTATCGGGAAAGAAAACGATGCTTTTATTAATGATGGTATCAATTACTACTTCCAGAAAACGCGTCCTTGGAATCCTGTTGAACTGGTGGTGTTGCAGTTGCCTAAGAAGAATGTAACTACCGATGTTGCCCGAACCAAACTACAGGAGGAAGAAATGCTGTTAAAAAAGTTACAGCCCCACCATTATCTCATTTTACTTGATGAACGAGGTAAGATGCTTACTTCTCCTCAATGGGCTAACCAATTCCAACAATGTATGAACCAGGGCACTAAGACGATAGTTATTCTTATTGGTGGCGCGTTTGGAGTGACAGACGCTATACGTAGTAAAGCCAATCAGTGCTGGTCGCTATCTCACCTGGTATTTCCACACCAATTGGTAAGGCTCATTACAGCCGAGCAAGTATACAGATCATACAGCATACTTAATAACTCTCCTTACCATCATTCCTAACAAAAACGGGGTGCCTTTTTAAAGGCACCCCGCTGCTAAAAATATTAAATCTGTATTATCTGATCAATACTACGTCACCACTTTCTTCCATTGTGGTTCCGTTACATGTATACCTGAGTACATAATAGTAGGTGTCCATATCCTGCGGTACACCGCCATAAGTACCATCCCATCCATCAGTATCGGTAGTTGTTGTTTCGTAAACTACAACACCCCAACGATTAACCACTCTAAACAGGCTAAGTGCATGATGACCTGAAGTGATCGGGCGGAAGTTATCATTATATCCATCACCATTAGGAGTGAATCCTGTAGGGAATGATATCAGGCAACAAGGTGCAGGTGTAAACATTACACTATCGCTTGCAGCGCAACCAAATGGATCAGTTACAGTAAGCGTGATGTAACCAGGGAACATTACGTTAGCAACCGCTGTGTGTGCACCTACTGAACCAAGACCCATGAAGAATGGTGCCGGAGTCCATGTATAAGTGTAAGACGGGTCATTAACTGTAGCTGTAAGTACCACTGTATCACCTTCGCAAGCCACACCTGTACTAGCAAATGTTGCAACCGGGTGAGGATGAACACGCACTGTATCATACATAGACTGAGAAGGACAACCACTCTGTTCAGTATAGCCTGTTACATGTACTACATAAACACCTGGAGTATACCATGCGATAGAGTAAGGGCCACCGCCGCCAGATGCTGCTGTAATTATTGTACCACCTGTAAACGTCCATGAGTAATTGCTTACAACAGGGTGATAAGTAGTAGAAGTAAGTGCTACTGTTACTGTATCGCCTTCGCAGATATTAGGATTAACGTAAAGATCAAGTGTAGGTGTAGGCACTACATACATGTTGTGCAGACCAGTTGTTGAGCAACCATTGTATGACACCGTAAGCATCACCATACGAAGGTAAGTAGAATCGAATACTACAGCTATTGGTCCTTGAATTGTATCGCTACCTGAAACAATTGTTGCACCAACCGGCATCTGCCAAAGGTAGCTTGCACCAGGGTAAGAAGGACCAGTTGAAGTATACACCATTGTATCGTGCTGACATACAGAACCACCTGTAGGTGTCACCTCAACTATTGGCTTTACTTTGGTAGTAACCACAAGTGGTGCACGAGGACTTTCGCAACCCAGCACTGTCTGAGACACATAATAGGTAACCAATCCAGGTACAGATGTGCTTGGTGTAGGAGCTGTAGTGCTACCAACACCTGCAACAGGTACATTATACCACAACAGGTTAGAACCTGCAGCGGTAACCGGAGAAGCCAGGTCATATTGGCAATACGCAACATCAACTGGAGCTGGTGCCGGAGGTATTGGATTAACAGTAGCATTATAGAAGCCAGGCATTGAAGGGCAACCATTCAATGTTGCAACTGCTGTATACACGCCTGATGCGGTAACCGGAGCTGATGAAATTGAAGGGCTTGTCAATAATGAAGTGAATGACAATGGACCACTCCAGCTGAAGCTTGCACCACCGGGGATAGAAGTTGCTGACAGCGTAAGCGTCGTTCCTTCGCAAACCGGGCTGTTACTTGTGATAGCAGGAACAGTTGGCGTAGGCTTAACTTGTACGAACAAGCTACCTGCGGTTGATGTACAACCGGTTGCAAGTATAGTTATGTTACAGTTATAAGTACCTGTTGCAGCTGTAGTTGCACCAGTAATAACAGGATTTTGCATTGTTGAAGAGAAGCCATTAGGGCCTATCCATGTAAACACAATGCCTGTTAGTGGAGAAGTAGCATATAAATACAATGTACTATCTGCGCAAATAGGACCGTTGCTGCTCAAAACAGGTGGTACAGGTGCTGCACCATCCGGCATTGACACAGTCATCGCGTTTGATGGACAACCATTAGAGCCAACAACAAAGATATTACTATACAAACCTGCATGCAAACCAGTGATCGTTATGTTACCGGATGCATCAGCTGTCAACGTCAATGACATGTTGGTAGTACCGTTGAACGTATAGAAAACTGTGTAAACAGAATCTGCCATAAGGTTGTACAGTGTGATCGTACCGTCAGAGACGTTACAAGCTGTAGGATTGGTTTGAGTAGTTGCTGTGATAACCGGTGTCGGTTTGATCACTACTCTTACTGTATCTGTATCGAAGCAACCATTGAGGTTTAATGTTACCGTGTACAATCCGGACGATACTGGCTGAACATTAGAGATAGATGGATTTCTCATAGTACTGGAGAAACCGGCAGGACCAGCCCAAGAGAATGTTGGCGGCGGTGTAGTCGTAATAGTGTCGGTTGCAAATAAGTACAAAGTATTGAATTGGCAAACCGGGCTATTACTGCTCGCGTTAACGATTGGTGCCTGTTTTACCGTGACCGTAATGGGTACACGTACACTTTCGGTACACAATCCTATATGCTGCGTTACCCACCAGGTATACACACCGGGTACCGTCGTACTCGGTGTCGGCGCTGTAGTTGAGCCCGTACCGCCGACAGCAGCAGTATACCACAATACATTAGAACCAACAACACTGAGCGCCGGAGCCACAGCATTCTGACAATAGGTAAGGTTGGTAACAGCTGGACCGGGAGTAATACCGGATATAACTGTAAAATGGAACGTATCATTACCGCAAACCGAACCACTCAATGGGATACCAATAAGTGTGTATGTAGTCAAGCTAGTTACAGCAGACAATACCAATGTAGTAGATGTACCGGTTGTAGAAGTAAGGCCGGTGGCAGGAGCCCACGTCCAGGTATAACCTGTACCATTAGAAATACTAAGGTTAATAGAATCAGTTAATGATGTACAAGCATTGAGCGTGTCAGAACCGGGTAATAGCAAACTTCCCGCAGCCAACACAGCAGGTGTTGTTGCATTTAATGCACTATCCAGATCAGCGGCTCTCATTACATAAGCGAAAGTCAGGTCGGTGCTATCACCTGCCGGAATATTACCTAACTGGTAAACAAGACCTACACCCACATCATTCGTTGCTGTATAACCAAGGTTGTAAAAATAAGTAGTTGTTTGGTTATAACATGCGGCCGGATTGGCGCCTGGAGTAAGGCTAAAATCAATGACAAAACACTTTGCACGGCAATCTTTAGTACCTAAGCCCAAAAATGCTATAGCATGTGCCGCAGAAGTAGCCCTTGCGGTAACCATCACCTTATTAGCCGGGTTTGGCAATTGATACAATATATTATTGATGGTACTGAATGATCCACCAGCCTGCTCCTCATCATTATCGGGGTCAAGTGTTCTCAGATAATACACATTGTTGGCAGCAGCGGCTCCCGTATTTTTTATTTTCACATTTACAGTAAACCACAGTTTTGTAGTGTCAAATCTTGTGGTTTGTGTGATCTGTAAAGGATTAGTTGTCTGCCCCTGCCATACAGAAGTAAGCACTGTTCCTGATGAACTGTATGAAGCCGTTGTTCCAGATAAAGTACCTGTGTACCCCGTACCTGCAAAACCCAAATTCTGAAGCCATGCATCACTCTGCACCCCAGCTACCTGAATACTCCACCCTTCTTGCGGACTACCGGGAATAAAGAAGTCACCATACTTTGCCGGCGCCCCCACTGTCCAGCCGTCCATATCCGGATCGGCCACGAAACCGATTTGACCCGAGGTGTAGGTTGTTGCAGTACCCGGATCATAAAGCCAACCACCTGCACCGGGGTGATAACCAGCCGGAGCAGGACGCGGAGCACCAAAGCAACCCGTTGGCGCGAGGCCTAATTCAAGATACTTACCTTTCAGATAGGCACAATCACCTACCAGTTGACCCCAGGAGCTAAAACCGCTTAGTAACAAGCAGGTAATCAGTGTGGCAAGAGTTAAATTTTTCTTCATAAGAAAAAATTATATTTAGTATACCGATGTATTTTCAACTGAATTTTCCAAAGTGCATCAAAAGTCACCAATTGTGTAGAATTAGTTCGTTTTGAGCTTTGATAGTTATTAAGACCATCAAAAATTGAAAAAAGTTTGGTAAAAATGAAAATAAATCTACAAAAAATTAACATTACTTGTACTAAAGTTATTCACATTTCATTAAAATAACCTGCGAATTTGTCCATTAAAGGCCAAAACATTGCATTTCAAACTATCATTAAAATAAATTATCTATCCAGCCAGCCGACAATAAATGTTAACTTATAA
Source organism: Flavipsychrobacter stenotrophus (assembly GCA_947371715.1). Classification (GTDB taxonomy): domain Bacteria; phylum Bacteroidota; class Bacteroidia; order Chitinophagales; family Chitinophagaceae; genus Flavipsychrobacter; species Flavipsychrobacter stenotropha_C. The sequence goes on along the minus strand of CANBQQ010000018.1, from coordinate 1,588 downwards.
AGAAGTATAGCAAATATTCTTTGCTTGGACACTGATTTACATTAATAACGAAAACTATTGTTTACAGGCTGTACAAACTTTACCTTCGCACCAAAAATTTACAAAAAATGGATTCCCAGAAAATAACGATGGGCAGTAATGGTCTGCTCAATGTACCCAACAATCCTATTATCCCCTTTATAGAAGGTGATGGAATAGGTCCTGATGTATGGACTGCAAGTAAGATGGTTTTAGACGCCGCCGTTAAGAATTCATATAATGGAACCAGAAAAATTGAGTGGAAGGAAATGCTTGCTGGTGAAAAGGCATTTAAGCAGACCGGTGAATGGCTACCTGCAGAAACGCTCGATATTGCCCGCGAATATCTTGTGTCTATCAAAGGCCCGCTTACTACGCCTGTAGGTGGTGGCATGCGTTCATTGAATGTTGCCATGAGGCAGGAATTAGACCTTTTTGTATGCCTGCGCCCAGTAAAATGGTATAAAGGTGTCCCATCGCCTGTAGTTCACCCCGAAAATGTAAACTTTGTCATCTTCAGGGAAAATACCGAAGATATATACGCGGGTATTGAATTTGCTAACGGCACGCCCGAAGCTAAAAAACTGCTTGATTTCCTGACCAATGAACTGGGAGCAGGCAAAAAAATACGTTTCCCTGAGTCCAGCGCATTCGGTATCAAGCCGGTTTCTAAAGAAGGAAGTGAGAGACTGGTAAGAGCATCTATCAAATATGCACTGGAGAATAAACTACCTACAGTATCAATAGTACATAAAGGAAATATCATGAAGTTTACCGAGGGTGGCTTTAAGATATGGGGCTACGAACTGGCAGAACGCGAGTTTGGCGAATATGTATATACCTGGGAACAGTGGGAAAGAACTAAAAAAGCCAATGGAGAAGAAGCTGCAAACGCAGAATTGAAAACTGCCAAAGCAGCAGGTAAGCTTATTGTAAACGATGTTATTGCAGACAACTTCCTGCAGCAGATATTATTGGCACCGCAGGACTATTCAGTAATTGCTACGCTAAACCTGAACGGAGATTATATTTCTGACGCAGCGGCAGCGGCTGTTGGAGGCATTGGCATTTCTCCGGGAGCTAATATCAATTACAACACAGGTCATGCAGTATTTGAGGCTACACACGGTACAGCACCTCGTTTTGCCAATACCAACACAATGAACCCATCTTCTTTGCTATTGAGCGGAGTAATGTTACTGGAGTACATTGGCTGGCACGAAGCAGCTAAGAGCATTGAAGATGCATTGAGCACTACTATAAAGAGAAAGAGAGTAACAGTTGACTTCTACAACCTTATGAACGATGCTACTCTTTTAAAAACAAGTGAATTTGCTGAGGAGATCATAAAGAACCTTGCATAATACAAAATACAATATGTAAAATAAGTGCTACTCAATCGGTAGCACTTATTTTTTTATCTATGTTACTACACGAATTTGTTATTTTTAGCTGATTATAAAATTTATCGTCTAAATTTAATCGTAATTTTGTAACCTATTATTCATCGTAATACTCCTTATAATGTCTTTTAACATCGCTTCTTATATTGAGCATACAATTCTAAAAC
>CANBQQ010000017.1 GCA_947371715.1 Flavipsychrobacter stenotrophus | reverse complement strand
CACTACTAACCCAACTTTGGTAGAGACGCATAATTGCGTCTCCACAGCCGCTGGGCAGAACTAACCTTAACTCATGCGTCTCTGTCGCGAGAGTTAGCGTAGCGCTCTCGTGACGAAGTGATTTGACGGGTCTCTGACCCGACGCATCGGCTGAGCGCACTGTGGCAATAAACAAATACAGGGATTTCTAACAAACACGTAAACCTATTTAAGGACGAGGCAGACGATGCATGTAGGGGCTGAAAATCTTCAGCCCTGCAAAAAGTGTAAGAAAGTGGAAGTTTTTGGAAATTTGTTAAAATACAACGAAACCCTTATCTATCAATGCATACAGCCCAAACACACAAAACAAAACTTCCGTAAACAAGAAAAAACTTCCACATCATTAATATCACCCTAACACCTGCTCTTATGAAACACAGTTACTTACTAAAGAACATCTTCACGGCAATAGCCACAAGTAATACTGCAAATATTTTCTTTACAAGCTCAGCAGGTAATGCTATAGCCAGCTTTGAGCCAAAGAAGCCACCAATGATAAATGCAGCGGCAATGACCGCTGCAAATTTTATATTCACATAACCTTCTTTGTAATAATTATACACGGCAAGAATGCCAATTGGCGGCAGCATAATGGCAATACTAGTGCCCTGCGCCATCTTCTGGTCCATGGCCAGCATCATTACCATCATGGGTATCATTACCACACCGCCACCCAGGCCTATCATACCGCTCAGGATACCTGCCGTAAGTCCTATAAATATGAGTATGAAAAACGTATTCGCAGCCATAGCACTAAAAGTTTTACAGCTGGGTTTCGGTAAGCAATTGTGCTTCTTCTATATAGCCTTCATGTTTCCACACCAGTTGACCGTCTTTATACAGTTCCAGGTAGGGTATGCCTTCTATCTTTTTCTGAGTGAGCAGTATCGGGTTTTCGTCGGCATCAATTTTCAGCAGGGTCATTTTATCCTTTTTCTTCTCTGCCAGGCCTTCCAGAATGGGATTCATTTTCTTACAAGGACCACACCACTTAGCATTATAATCTACCAGTACATAACCCTTAGCCACTTGTTTTTTCAGATCTTCTTCACTCATGCCCTCGGTAGTTGGCGCACTACCCACCTCTACAGGTTTGCCTGCAGCCTGCCACTTCATCATACCGCCATCCATGTTATACACTTGCTTAAAGCCCAGCTCCTTCAGCTTATCCGCGGCCCTGCTGCTTCTTCCGCCCGATTTGCAATACACAAAAACTGGCCTTGTTTTCTTCAATGAGGCTATCTGCTCGTTAAAGTCTTTAGCCTCGATATTTATGTTCCGTGCATCCTTCAGGTGGCCGGCGTTAAACTCTTCGGTAGTTCTTACATCTACCAATTGTTCGTCAGGCAACTCAGCCATCTTCTTTTCATACTCCTCTACAGGTAGCGTAGTATTTACAAGCGGGCCTTTGTAATCATCCTTGCAGGCAAACAGGGTTGTAAATGAGCAGAGTAAAATAACAGACAGAATGCGCTTCATAATTAATTTTTAGAACCAGAAATGTTGATCTCGGGGTTAAAGATGATCTTTGATCTTACAGAGTTGGAGATCAGGCAATTGGCTTCAGCTTTGCTTAATACCCGCTCCGCTTTTGCTCTTTCACTTTCGTCCGCAACTGTTACCACCGGGTGTAAAGTTACTTCACTCATCATATATTTCCCGTCAACAAGTTCTAATTTTCCTGATGCGTGCGAAGAAAAGTCTACGAAAGCCAGCTTTGAGTTCTCTGCTATAGATAGAAAAGTGGTCATCAGGCAGCTATTTACTGCAGCGGTAAACAGGTGTTCCGGCGACCATATCTTATCCACTCCACCGGGAAATTGCGGTGGTGTAGCCACCATTACCTCTTTTTCCAGCTCATCAGAGTTCATAACACCCACTCTGCCGGCACTCCACTTTACATCTACATTATAACTATGCTCTATACTCATGATCGTTGTTTTAGTTTATTTTACTTCTTCGTATTCTATTTCCCTGGTCGGCTCCTCCCTGTTGAACTTCCTGCCCCGTGGCGGTGTATAACAGCCCCCCGATCCGCAGCAACCGGTATTGGTAACCGCCTGATAGAGGAAAAACCCGCCAAACAGCCCTACAGCCCAGTCTTTGCTTTGTATGCCCAGGCCTATCATCCATATACCTATGGCCAACCGCACAATTCTTATCAGCGACCAGTTAGTGAGCAGCGACTCTTTTATACTGCTCATTTGTCGTACCTTTTAAGATTGCTCCAGCTACCGCCATTGTGCACTTCTTTAAACCCTGCCGATAACAATGTGGCTCTTGCAGAACTGCTTCTCATGCCCGATGCGCAACAAGTGATGATGGGAGTATCCTTCTTTAGTTTGCTCATCTGCCCCTGCAGGTTGTTCAGCGGAATGTTTACTGACCTGTTCAAATGGCCACCGGCATATTCACCCGTGGTGCGAACGTCTATGATTATAGCACCGTTTGCCAGCAGTTCACCAAGATCCGCCTTTGGACCACCCATTCCGAATAACTTCTTTATTGTCTCTATCATGATCATTAGTTGTTTGTATGGTAATTAACATCAAGCCAGGAGCCGCCATTGGTGCACGCTACGCCATTGTCTTTAAGAAAGCGGGTAGCTCTTGTGCTTCTTGCTCCCGATGCGCAGCAGAGTATAATGTGCTTATCGCTCTTCAACTCTTCTACGTGATCCTGCAATTCGCTAACAGGAATATTGATACTTCCGGCCACATGTCCGCCCATAAATTCCTCACGTGTGCGTACGTCTACTATTACGGAGTTGCCCGATTTCAGTAGTTCAGATATTGTATTCATTATTGTTGATTTTCTTGTTTGGAAATGTGCTTGCCGGTAGTAAGCAGGCTGAAGGCTGTAGCACCCATCAGCATCCCATAAAGGGTGCTGTTCAGTGGCTTAGATGTAATTAAACATTGGCCGGATGCACAACCCACAAAATACCAGTAACACCATCCGGCCAATGCCCCTATTATTGCTCCCGAAATCTCCAGCTTATATCTGCTTAATATCTTTTTCACTTGTTGTTCTGTTTACACTGCAAATATCCACTCACTCCACATCCTGTTCAGGAACATTTGTTGGATAAGCGATTATTTTTTCTTGCCGCGGGTATTGATGCCAAATGGCAGATATAACGGACAGGTGCTGATAAAACTGGTGAGCAGGAATATACCCGCAAGAACCAGCAACACTGCTGCGGCTGTACCGGTGATAATATGTGCAAAGTATAAGGCAATTACGGCCATCGCTATTATTACCCTGATGATACGATCTGCGCTACCCATGTTCTTTATCATAACTATTTGTTTTTGTTACAACAAAGCTACTATGCCCCAAAAAACTGCTCGGGAACATTTGTTACATAAGCCTAAATTAGTTCTATTGTGTTCCTGCCCAGCTTTACCAGTTCCTTTTGCTCCATAGTGCGCAGCAGCCTGCTCACCGCCTCGCGATGGGTATGCAACTCATCTGCTACCTGCTGGTGGGTGATAGCCAGTGTATTAGACCCCGTAGCACGTGCGCGCTCATTGAGGTAGTGCATCACCTGCTTGTCCATATTGTTGAAGGCAATAAGATCTATCACTTCTATTAATTCCGCAAATCGTTGACTATAAGTGCTGTTCACAAACGTTTTCCACTGATCATATTTCATCCAATGTTCTACCATGTCTACCGGTATAAGCAATACCTCAGTATCATCTTCCGCCACAGCACGCACGGCACTCTCTTTATGTGCCTGACAGCAATTAATGGCCATAGCGCAGGTCTGGCCGGGGTAAAGATGATAGAGAAATATCTCCTTGCCTTCATCATTCTCGCGGATGATGCGCAGCACCCCGCTTTGCACTATTGGTATGAATACGATCTTATCGCCCGGAGACATCAGCACCTCATCTTTGGCAATGCTTTTTGTACGGGTAGCTCTGCCTATTTCTGCAAGCAAGGCAGGATCGGTAAAAATGGAGTTATTCATTGATTATACGTGTCTGCGACAAATCTAATAATATACCGCTACTCTTCGTATTGATTGTGACGACAATGATAAAGATCATACTTCTCGCTAAGGCGATTTAACATTTCAAAGGCTATAACAAGGGCTATACAAAAGTATAGCAGCAGTTGCAGCATTATCATACTGGTTAACTTTGTACTACTCCATTATCAGTGGAGCAAAACCACAACATGAAACAGATAAAACTAGGTATACTTGATCAGTCAATAGTAAGGCATGGCACAACAGCGCGTGCGGCTGTAGAAGAAACAATTAGTTCGGTTAAATTAGCTGAGCAACTGGGTTATAGCCGGTTCTGGATATCGGAACATCACAACTCTACTTTCATTGCTGGCTCTGCACCCGAGGTGCTGATGGTGAAACTGGCCGATGTAACCAACCGTATACGCATAGGCTCGGGCGGCATTATGCTACCTAACCACAGCGCTATTAAGGTGGCGGAAAATTTCAGGATGCTGGAGACACTCTTTCCCGGCCGTATAGACCTGGGCATGGGCCGCGCACCGGGTGGCGATCGTATCACCGCATCATTGCTCAATCCGTCTAACGACTTTAGCGAGGAGAGCTACCTGCGCCAGCTAGATCATCTGCAACGCTTCTTTACAGATACCGCTGCTACACAACATGGCCGCGTACTGGCTGTGCCGCAGGCCGATACAATACCTATGCAATGGATACTCTCATCGAGCGGCGGCAGTAGTGCTATTGCGGCGAGATATGGCATGGGGCTGGCTATCGCTAAGTTTATTAATGGCCATGCATCGCCCGAAGTAGCAGAGATATACCGCAGGCAATTTCAGCCATCAGCACAATTTGCGGAACCACATGTTATCTTGTCTATCTCTGTGCTGTGTGCTGATACGGAAGAAAAAGCTGCTGAGATGCGCAAGTTCATTGACTACATTCTGCTGCAGTTTGAGATGGGCAACTACGACAACTTCGGAGACTTTGAAGCCATAAAAGACTATCAGTTTTCGCCTATGGAATTGCAACGCATACGTGGCAATAGCGGCCGTATAATATCGGGTACCAAAGAGCAGGTGAAAGCTCAGCTAACGCAGCTTGCCGATGACTTTGATGTAGACGAGATCATAGTGTCGTGCATGAGCAGCAATGCAGCAGATCGTAAACGTTCATTCGAGCTACTGGCAGAAGCATTTGAATTGCAATCGCAGATTTGACAACTTTTCAAAAGTTGTCAAATCTTACAGCACTAAATGGAATCACAAGCCGGACGAAAAAACAGTCCGGCTTTGTTGTGCCTGACTGTTAAATAAAACAAAAATAAAACCTAGAGTATACAACGTACGAAATTAATCCTACCTTTAATTTATGAAAGGCAAGCAAGAAGATAAGAACGTACCCGAACCTACAAAAGCAGAGCTGGAAATACTGCAGGTGCTGTGGGAATATGGCCCGTCAACCGTTCGCCTGGTAAATGATAAGCTGAACGAACAAAGGGAAGTGAACTACACATCTACCCTGAAGCAAATGCAGATAATGGCGGAGAAAGGCATACTGAAGCGTGACGAAAGCCAGATGAAGCATATATACATACCGGTAGAGGCGGAACAAAAAACAAAAGGACACCTGCTTACAAAGTTTGTAGACACGCTGTATAAAGGATCGGCATCGAGCCTGGTGATGCAGCTACTGGGCAACAAGCAGGCATCTAAAGAAGAGATAAAGGAAATAAAAGCGCTACTAAATAAACTGGACAAGAGTAAATAATACTAATATACACACACCAGGAACCACACCATCATAAACAGATTCTATGCTTAAAAAACTACTGGTCCTCTTGACCATATGCTGTTGCTTTGCCATTACACCCGCCAATGCTCAGAACTATTCAATATCGGGTAAGGTGCAGGATAGTGCCGGACATCCCCTGGATGTTGCAATGGTTGTATTGTTCTTACATTCAGATTCGTCGATAGTTAAAGGTGTCTATACAGACTCTGCAGGGGCTTTTCTATTAGACAAACTAAACGATGGAAAATACTTCATTGAGGTATCGGCGCAGGGTTATAAGCCATGGCGGAATGAGCCGGTAACGCTCAGCTCTGAATCGCCCAACATAAAAATATCGCAGATAAAACTCTCTCTGTTACCTACAGGATTAAAAGAAGTAGAAGTAACTGCCAGGAAATCGCTTGTAGTACAAAAGGCCGATAGAACCGTTGTTAATGTAGATGCGATGCTGTCTGCGGCCAGCATTAGCGCACTTGATGCGCTGGAGCGTTGCCCGGGCGTGCAGGTAAATCAGGATGGCGATATACGGCTAAGAGGTAAACAAGGCGTCACTGTATTTGTCAACGATAAGCCTACCTACTTGTCGGGAACAGAGCTGGCCAATTACCTTAAAACACTGCCGGCATCAGCCATTGACCAGATAGAGCTGATGACCAATCCGCCGGCCAACTATGATGCAGCAGGGAATGGAGGCATCATCAATATCAAAGTAAAGAGAAAAGGAGTTAAGGGTTTTAATGGGGGCATCAATGCAAGCCTTAATCAGGGCCATCTTACGCGAAATAACAACAACATCAACCTCAACTATCGCAACAATAAGTTCAGTACGTTTCTTAATGCAGGATTTAATACCGGCGAAAGCTATACCGACCTTGACCTGAACCGAACATACCAGGACGCCGGCAACAACCCCATGTCTTACTTCAATCAGAAAAGTTATTTCTGGCGGCACAATGATGGCGGATCAATAAATACAGGCGCTGACTATAGCCTGTCGGATAAAACAATAATAGGCATTACTGCAAACGGAATGGCTACAAAGTGGAAGAGTGTAAATGATAACAACAGCTATCTGCTCGATCTTGGACGCCTGCCCGACTCTACCATTATTTCACAGAATAATGACTACGGAAAATCGGACAACCTGGGCATTAATCTGAACTACAACACCCAGTTCAACAAAAGCGGGCATGAGATCACCGCTGATGCAGATTATTTGGTCTATAATACTAACAGGGATCAGGCATTTTACAATACAGGGTATAGCGCAAATGGAATAGAAAGATCTAAAGACTTGCTAACCGGCTATCTGCCCAACAAGATAAACATCTATGCACTGAAAACAGACTATGCTTTGCCACTGGCGCATCAATGGAAATTCTCATCGGGTTTAAAAACCAGCTATACCGCTACAGACAATAAAGCGGAGTACAATAATACTATGAACAATATCACCAGTCCCGACTACAATAAGAGCAACCAGTTTATCTACAAAGAGAACATCAACGCGGCCTACATTAACATGAGCCATGAAGCGGGCAAACTATCTATGCAGGCAGGATTGCGGTTTGAGAATACTACTACAGATGGCCACCAGCTGGGCAATCCCCAGAAGCCCGACTCTGCATTTACCCGTAACTACAACAGCCTGTTTCCTACTATCTTTTTTTCTTACAAATTCGACACCTTATCTAACAACCAGTTGGGCATTAATTATGGTCGAAGGATCAACAGACCCTACTACGAAGACCTGAACCCTTTTATCAACCCTATGGATAAATTCACCTACTATGTGGGCAATCCATTTCTTAAGCCATCTTTTAATCACAACATAGCACTATCACACACTTACAAAAACAAGATAACGACATCCCTATCATACAGCACTACTGTAGATGATGTAAATGAGACAATTGAAATTGTAAATGGCATCTACTATAGCCGCTCGGGCAATATAGGCACCAAGACATTTATTACTTTATCAGTAGATGGCGACTTCGACCCAACTAAATGGCTGAACCTGCATGTATACTCAGAGGCGAGTAACCTGCAGTCGAAAAGCAACTTCTACAATGGCACGTTGAGCACGGGTGGCAACTATTGGTTTATAGCCGGCAACATACGTGTAAAGCCGGGTAAGGGATGGGAAGCTGAGGTGTACGGCAACTACCGCAGTAGCATAAATGATGCACAGTTCATTATGCAACGAATTGGCGTGATCAATCTGACGGTCAGGAAAAAGATATCCAATGCATTTTCAATACGGATCGGCATCAATGACATCCTCCGCTCACAGGTCAATTACGGGCAAATAGGTAATCTCACACAAGCCACCGCCAATTGGATCAACAGATCAGATTCGCGTAGCGGCACTATAGCACTCAGTTACAAATTTGGTAAAGCATTCAACAACACCGCCCGCCACAATGAGACCGGGGCCGATGCGGAGAAAAATCGTGTAAAAGGATAAACCCTATCCTCAATAATAGGTGGCCGGCAGCACATGTGCCGGCCATTCTGTTTATCTGACTATTTGCTTTTCGCAGGAATGAAGATCTGCTTCAGCTGCCCCACAATATCACCACTTCCGCTTACAGAAATATTACTGATCTTGTCGGCGATCTTCTCCACATACTCCATCTCCTTCAGCTTATACAGCATCTCGTTTTCTTCCATCAGCTTAGCGGTATTCAGCAAGCTCCTGGTGCTGCTGGTTTCCTCTCTTCTCATGATCACATTGGCCTGCGCTTTCTTCTCTGCGATCAATACCTGGTTCATGATATCCTTCACATCTCCGGGCAGGATAATATCCCTGATACCGCATCCGTTTACAGTAACACCCAGCTGCAGCGCATTGGCAGCAACGGTTTCCATAACAACCGCAGAGATCGATTCTTTCTTGTCCAGCAATTCATCAAGGGTATAGATAGCAGTGTTGCTTCTCAATGCCAACTGCATCAACATGTACAATTGCTTCTCGTATTCCTTGCTTTTCGCCGCGGCAAAAATATCGTTCACTACATACTGAAAGGCGAAGTTGATCCTGATATTGGCTTTATCTTTTGTCAGGATCTCCTGGCCGCTCATCTCCATCTGCTGCTGTCTGGTGTCTACCTTATATACAGTAAGCACAGCAGCATTCTTCCAGAAGTAGTAGATGCCCGACGGCAACTCTTTGTTATAGACGCCATCTACAAACAACAAACCCCGCTCGTAAGACTCTACCGCATAATATCTTACATACCCGGTCAATTCAAGTCTTGCTACCAGAGATCTGTCAATGTCCTCACTGATCTCAAAATTAAGGGTGCTGGTGGTGACTACGTTATAGTTCAGCATGCCCTTCCACCAGGCATATCTGCCGGGCTGCAATACCTGCTTGAACAATCCGTTCTCATACAGAAAGCCCAATTCATTGGTTTTAATATCGGCAATGTACAGCGCCTCTGCAAGGGCCTCATCAGCCAACAATACATTCAATGAAACTGTCGCCACAAAAGGCTTTGACATATCATACAGTACTACTTCATCGGCAGGCAAAAACCAATAGGTGCCTTCGTTGATCATTTTAATAAATCTTCCATTTTTGAAGATCAGTGCCTTATAGTAGGCGGGTACTTTAGTAAACATCATAAAATATCTTTTTAGTGTGGTTATTTAATCATTTAAAAAACGGAGGAGCCGTTGCCGCCTTGCACCTGCGGTATTCGGATGGGGCTTGAGCCATATATGCTTCAAAGAGTTAAGACTGGTGTAACAAACGATAAGCTGTTGTTGCTAGCCGCTCGTAAGCCTTTGAATTACTATATTGCGGTATCCGCCTTTTCGGGAATGCGGCAGGGTATCGGTCCATATTGACCAATGCGCCCGGAATGCAAGTACTCCTCCCCGGATGGCAAGTTTCAGAAGCTGCCGGCTTCGGTGGCTTGTCAGGGCCACCGTGGTTCAGACCTTGATCTGATTGGAGACTTGTGGCATGTAAGGCCATATTTGTTACTCTAACCAACTGAGCTACACTGCGGCAAAGCAGAGAGAGGAATCGAACCTCTGCACACAAATGATGACAACAGGTGTATATGCAGGCAGTATATATGCAACCAGCGGCGGCACATACTATGGGGCTATACAGAAACCCTCACCATGGCACAACCATATATCCTTATTATCCTTCCCGTCACGGGAAGCTCTTAACGGAGTGGATGATCCACTGCCGTAAATCTTTTATAGTGGCAGGAACAAGGTATGACAAGACGCTGCTGTTGATCTTGTTTTCCGCTCACCCTTGTTCCTGCGTTTAGTTGCTGATGTTGTAATTGCTGTTTCATTTTTTGCGTTGTCGTTATTGACAATACAAAAGTGAAACACAAGTGCGCAACCTTCTTGCGCAGTAAAAATTATTTTCTATTTTTATAAAAATATTTTTCATGCCGCCTAACAGGAACGCCCTTATCCGCTATAAGACCATAGACAAATGCCTGAAAAACAGGTTAAGGAAATGGACATTAGAATCTATAATGGACAGCGTATCAGAGGCACTCTATGAATACGAAGGAACAGGCAAGGATATAAGCAGGCGCACCATACAGGCAGATATACAAATGATGCGTAGTGATATGCTGGGCTACAACGCACCTATCATTGTAGTAGATCGGAAATACTATACCTATGAAGACCCTGAATACAGCATTACCAACATACCCATAAGCGACCATGATCTTACCCAGATGAATGAAGCGGTAGAGATCCTTAAACAGTTCAAGGGGTTTTCTCACTTCAGTAGCCTTAATGATGTAGTGCAGAAACTGGAGAATCACGTATATGTGGCAAAGAATAAAACCCGCTCTGTAATTGAGTTTGAAAAGAACGACAGGCTGAAAGGACTGGAATATCTGGAAACTGTCTATACTGCTATCATTAATAGTAAAGCTATTTCGCTTACTTACCAGTCTTTTAAAGCCCGCGAAGCAAGCACTTTTGTTTTTCACGCATGGTGGCTGAAGGAGTTTAAGAACAGGTGGTTTGCTGTGGGGGTTAAAGAAAAAGAAGGCGCTCTTCTTAACCTTGCGTTGGACAGAATATTGGAATTGAAAATAGTTGATAAACCATATTATATAGAAAATGACAAGGTGCAGCACGATGAGTTTTATAAAAATGTCATTGGCGTTACTGTAAACGGGAAACACCGTCCCACCAATATCAAGATATTCATCAACGCCAAAACGGCTCCCTATGTCGAGACCAAGCCTTTCCACCATTCGCAGGAGGTAGTGGAGCGCAGGGATGACGGCATAGTCATCAACCTGAAACTAATTCCCAACTTTGAGTTGGAAAAAGAGTTGTTAGGTCATGGCGAAGACATTATGGTGCTTTCGCCGCCCGCACTTTGCAAACGCATAAATGGCCGCCTCCATGCGGCCGTAGCCAACTACCGCAAACGCGAAGGTGTTTCAGACCAAACAGACAACAATATTTAGCACCATTTTTAGGTACATTGCACTGCCATGCAAGACAATAACGAGGCGATAGTACATACAGGTAAAAGATTTGAAGAGGTTACCTATGAGGATAAGCATGTAGTTGCAAGAAACTTTACCCGTTGCACATTTTATAAGAGCAACCTAAAAGGCTGCGTATTTGAGGATTGTAGTTTTATCGATTGCATTTTCGAAAGCTGCGACCTCTCGCTCATTAAACTGAAGCATACTTCTATCAATGGCGTTAAGATCATAGACAGCAAAGCAATAGGTATAGTGTGGTATGATGCGGGCACTCCTTTTTCTGTGGGCTTTACCAATAGCCGCATCAGCTATTGCAGCTTCTTCGGCAAGACCATGAAGAAGGCGCAGTTCATTAACTGCATGGCCAATGAAGTTGACTTTAGTGAGTGCGATCTCACTCAGTCCGACTTCCGGGGCACAGACCTGTCGGGCGCCACATTTGCCAACACCGACCTTACTAAGGCAAGTTTTGCCGGCGCAAGGAATTACCTGATAGATACAAAGACCAATAAAATAAAGAAGGCCAAATTCAGCCTGCCCGAGGCATTGTCATTATTATACGGATTGGACATTATTATTGAAGAGTAATAAATAGACAATTATTTATCTTTACCCCATGTCAGGCATGCAAACACTCTCCGAAGAAAACTATCTTAAGGCCATCTACAACATAGGGCACACCAGCACTACCGAAAAGATAAGCCTTACTGCCATGGCAGAAGCACTGGGCAACAACCCTGCTTCGGTTATAGATATGGTGAGAAAACTGGCAGACAAGAAGCTGATATCATACGACAAAACCAGGGGTGTAAAATTTACGGAGAAGGGCCGCAAGGCCGCCTTGCTCATTGTGCGCAAGCACAGACTATGGGAAGTATTCCTACAGGAAAAACTGGGCTATACCTGGGATGAGATACATGATATAGCTGAGCAGCTGGAACACATTCAACATCCCGAACTGGCTGACAGACTCGATAAATACCTTGGCTTCCCTCAGTTCGATCCGCATGGCGACCCTATTCCTAAATCAAATGGAGAAGTTCCGGTAACATCTACTACAACCCTGGAAGAAGTAGAACCGGGAAAGAAGTGCACAGTAGTGGGGGTAAAAGATACGACCACACCTTTTCTGCAGTACCTCAAACAACTGGAAGTAGGAATAGGCACCAAGATAACTACGGTAGAGAAAATAGCCTATGACGGATCTTTGGTGATAAAAATTGGCTCGGGAACAAACACTACAGTGTCTAAGAAGTTTACAGAAAACATTCTTGTTACAAAGTAAGCGATATCAGAAGAAGATAATTTTTATGGAAGCCATGATAACCATAAAAAGTACAAAAAACGATAATGCATAACTAAATATATCCGGGTTGCGCAACTGCCGTAAATGATGCATGATCTTCATACTACAAATATAAGTAGCATGCATTCATTTCAGCAAAAAATGCGTTGACTATTAAGTATTTACGAATTTTTTCTACAAAATTTACCCAAGGCACATACCGAAAATATAGGCATTAAATGCTCCTGAATTATTAATAATTATACAGTAACAAGATGTTGAATATGAGTCGTTTTTGCCGCATAATATTACCCAATAGTTAATATTTTACACATCATCTATCTCTATCAGTTCATCTTCCTTAGGCCTCACCAACTTATATGTTCTGGCAAAATTGCACCAATGGCAGTCGTCTTTGCCGCAGCCTTTGTCAAATTCATGATTCATAACACGGGCATAAGTATCTTTTAATTGCTGTCTTACTATCTGCTCATCCTGCGGAAATACCGGTACTGTAATTTGCTTATACTCGCCGGTCTTAGTGCTTTTCTGTATGTAGTCAAACTTGCCCAGTGCTACCTGCCACCTTCTGTCTTCATAGTTCTCGAGTAGTAGCTTATAGAATACCATCTGCCGCCAGTAATCACCGCCGTTGGCGTCTTTCTCATTCGGCGGTGCGGTGTTGGCATTGCCCGACTTATCAGGGTCTCCGGTCTTATAATCTACCACAGTACACTTGTCACCATCTATTTCTATCTTATCTATCTTGGCGGTAACCGGCACACCATCCAATATGTAGCGGTTCACTTTATACTCTATCTCTACATTCTTATGCATGGTGTTGATGTAGTGATCGAAGTATTCCGATAAGAGCGTATTCCCCTGTTCCGTTCTTCTGTCAAACTGCACTGCGGTAAAGCTACCAGCCTCAGAGTTCAGCGCATATTTAAACAGGTTGAGCAGTTCTTCCTTACTTGGGAATTCACCCTTTCTTACCTGCATGTCTTTATAAAACCGCTCCAATGCATTGTGCACGGCACTACCAAACGCCAGCGCATCATTTTTCTGGAACGGCACTTTCAGTATCAATTCATAATAGAATGCAAGTGGACAACGCAGGTACTTAGAAATAGACGTGTAACTCATCGTTAGCTGTTGCAGTACACGTTCTATCCACTGCGCGTTGGCCATCTTAATCACTACCTCTTCCACCGGCGCCATGGCCCACTTCAGGTGTTCCGCTATTTCACCTACAGGCACTGTTTGCCTTATGCGTTCTTCGGGCACACTTATCTCATCTACAAATACCGATGCCTCTATAGCCTTGCCGGCGTTGTCATTGAGGGCATAAGATATATACAGGTGTTTCTTTGCGCGCGTTAAAGCTACATAGAACAGCCTGCGGGCCACTTCCGTTTTGTAAGTATTGTCAGGATCTTCTTCGGTTGCTGTAATGGTATCGGGCATGTGATAGTTAGCCCCGCCACCCTTCTTATTTTCCCAGAAATTTTTAGTGCACCCTACCAGGAATACATACTCAAACTCATTGCCCTTGGCACTATGAGCGGTATAGAATTTTACACCATTGTCATTCTGTATCACGCGCTGCACAGGCGCTTTGATGCCCTCATCGTTCATGCGGTCTATCATCTGCCGCAGTTGTGCCGACTTCATCTTACTATCTCTAGACCATGCATCTTTCACAAATTGAAACAGTGCATAGAGTACCTGCATATTCCATATATGGTCTGCTTCTTTCAGCAGGTAGTTCACAATACCGCTTTCATAGACTATCTTCTCTATCAGCAGAGGCAGAGGCAATGTCATCTGCTCACGCTCCCAGTTATCCAGGTTATTGCTCAGCCTGCGTATGGCCTCTGTGGTCTGCAGGTCAATGGTTTCCAGCTGCAGGTGGTTAGAAATAAGCATGCGCCACTTTATGCCACCATTCTTGCGGTTAGCTTGTATATATAAGGCCAGCTGTGCAATATCGGTGGGCGCTATCTCAAAATAGGGCGAGTGCATCAGTTCAAACAACACCTCCTCTCCGCTGAATGTCTTCTTCTTTTCCTGTTGCAGGTAGTCCAGTATATTCAGTATCTGCTCGGTCAGCGGCAGCTCCAGCAGGTTCACCTCACGCTTTACATTGTAGGGTATGTTCTTACGTTCCAGCAGCGCTATAATATTGTCGGCCTGCTTATGCTGTGCATACAATACCGCCACGTCCTGCAGGGCTATACCCTGCTGTTGCAGCCTTTCTATCTGCATCACCACATCGGCTTCTTCCTGTAGTATGTTATTGTACATCCTCACTTCAGGATGCACAATATTGGGTTCATTCTTAAACCTGTCTGCCGCCGATACAATATTCTTGTCCAGCTGTAGGTCTGCCAGCTGATTGATAAGGCGTGCCTTATTGTTGCCAATAGTGGCCATTGCCCGGTCTATGATCTGCTGCGATGAACGGTAGTTCTCCGGCAGCACCACTATCTTAATGGTGTCTTTGTACCGCAGGTAAAACTCTATGATGTTTCGAATCCTCGCCCCCTGAAACTCATATATACTCTGGTCATCATCTCCCACTACAAATATGTTCGGGTCTTCCCAGAATGCGGTCAGCTGATTGATCAACTCATTCTGTGCACCATTGGTATCCTGAAACTCATCAACAAGGGTAAACTGAAATCTTTCCTGGTAGCTCTGCAACATCCACGGATATTTTTTAAAGGCATCCAGCACCCACAGTATCATGTCGTTAAAGTCATACCTGCCCGCTTCCTTCATCCGGCTTTCGTATATATCAAACAGATGGGCGGCAGCACGGGTGGTCTCCATGCGCTTTATCTGCTCATCAATTTGTGATTGCTTCAGGTCGCCCTTCTTAAAATTGGCGCCGTTTCTTTTATAAATATATTCTTCTCTTGTTGGCAGGCTTACCAGATACTCATCTATCGCTGCCGATATACCTTCAGCGGTCAGGTATTCCCGCTTCATAATGTCAAACAGTTTACTCAGCTTGCCCGAATCATAATAGATATTACCACTCAGTTTCCTCAATGGGTGACCCGATGGCAGGTCTTCCAGCATCTTGTACAGCAGGTCGGTGCGCTCCAGGTCGGTCATCGGCTGTAGCGTGCGCATACTGAAGTATTCACTGTTGTTCTGAATGATGTTATTGCAGAAAGCGTGGAATGTATAGATATTCACTTTATGGGCAGCAGCACCTATTATCTGCACCAGCCTGCGGCGCATAGAATTGGTAGCCTCTTCAGTATAGGTAAGGCACAATATCTCATGTGGCTGCACCTGCGCCTCACTGCGTATCAACGCGGCAATACGCATAGACAGCACCTCGGTCTTTCCCGTTCCCGGCCCTGCTATTACCATCACCGGGCCATAGATCTCATCTACAGCCTGCTTCTGGCGGCTATTCAATTTATTATATCTCTCTAAAAACAGGTCTTCGTTAATGATCATTACCGCGCTATTATTCTGCGCTATGAAGGTAGGAATAACTCAGCACGATTGTAATCCGTCAGAATACCTGTAATTCCTTAAATTTGTTTTAGTTCAATAGCTATGACATGGGTGCTGCAAAGTCAATAGATAAAGAAATAAACAACTATTTAGAACATCTTAGTACACACCAGAAAGAGGTAGTTTTGAGTGTAGTAAAAACATTTGCTGGTGAAGAGGATGACTGGTGGGAAAAGGTTGAAACAGCCGCACAAGAATCTATCGAAAGAGGATTGAAGGAGGAAAAGGAGGGAAATACCACACCGCATGATGTAGTAATGAAAAAGTATGAGCAACGGCTGTCGAAATAAGGTGGTCAGTTGAGGCAGAAATGTCCTTTCATAAAAACATCGATTATCTTCAGAAAGATTGGTCCGAAAAGTAGATAGTGGCATTCATTGATCAAACTACAAAAGTTATTAAGCGACAGGAAATCTTCCCTGAATCATATCCCATCGGCTCAAAAAGCAAAGACTATAGAAAAGCAAAGCTTAATAAGCAGACTGTTCTATTTTATAAATATCGCAAAGCGGCAAAACGAATTACGCTCATAACTTTCTGGAACGTAAAACAAGATATTAGTAAGTTGAAATAGCGACATGAAATAAATATGCGCATTTAACAAACATATCCACATTTAAGACCCTCAAAAGCACCCAACGCCACAACCACAAAGGCATACCGCCAAACCCAAAATTGTGAATATATTCATTTGCACTTAACACATCTCCTCCCGACCTTTGTGTGTTATTTTATGCCTATTTCCACATGTCATCACACACTCCCCTGAAACGCCTGTCCGCACCGCCGTTGCTGGTCTTATGACCAACAACCATCCGGCCGGTCCTCTTTGAGATAACATCACGTATCCCTCTTTTCCTGAAATCCTGACGATCCTGATTCAGACAACCAACATCGGGCACGATCGGGCATAACCCAAAATCACAACAAAATGAAAACCAACAAACTACACCAACTCGATGCCCGATTAGAATTTCATTTCCATCGGGCATCCCTCTTAAAGAACGCCCGTTGTCGGTCTCCTACCGACGACCATCTGGCCGGCTCTCTTTGAGATAACATCACGTATCCCTCTTTTCCTAAAATCCTGACCATCCTGATTCAGACAGCCCACATCGGGCACAATCGGGCATAACCCAAAATCACAACCACATGAAAACCAACTCACTAAACCAAATCCATGCCCGATTAGAATTTCATTTCCATCGGGCATCCACCGAAAATCCGTTCAAAACGTAAAATCTGTGTAATCTGTGCAATCGTTTAAAAATCTGTGAACCATTTTCATCCGAATAGAATTATTTTTGTTTTTATGAATAGGTTAGGTCTCGCCATTATATGCTGCTTGCTGCTGGTAAGCAATATCGCATCAGCAAATCCTAAAAAGGAGAA
>CANBQQ010000016.1 GCA_947371715.1 Flavipsychrobacter stenotrophus | reverse complement strand
CAGACAACTGCCCCAAAAAAGTAGCAGAAAAAGTGGCAACATGTGGCAAAAAGTGGCAGAAAGTGGCAGAAAGTAGCAGTTTGTTAAAATCAACAAAACCCTTACCCAATAGCTATTTCAGCAAAACAGACAACAGAAAACTGCCACTTTCGTGAAAAACTGCCACTTTTCTGTACAAAGACAATGTTAGCCAAAATTGAGCATTCCCCAGTTCGGCATAGTCTTCCTGACTACGTCGCAGCGGTTCGCAATCTTCAGATTGCTGTAAAACTGTTCACGATAAATTGTATCTACAAAACCAGAAGCGCTGGCCGAGCTTGCGAAGAGTGGTCGAGCCAACCACAACCACACGCTGCCTGGCTCCTTTTACGCGCGGAGCTTGTCATCCTGAGTTTATCGAAGGACGAAAAAATGCCGTTCCCTTTTGTTACTTTTCCCAGTTCATCCCGCTTATTGCGGAACGGCAGCACAAAGAAAAGTAAGCAAGAGTAGAAGTTAAGTATCTCCAACTCTTTGTGTTTCATTTTACCAAATCAGGCTAAAATTGGCACCCATACATGATATGTATCAATGATTACAAGTTTAAGATGAAGTAACTTACAAGAATAATGCAGTACCATTAATGGAGACAGCTAATAAGATCGTAGCAAAGGTAATAGGCGCCGGAAAAGAATATAAAGCAGGTGACACCGTAATAACCGCTTTGCAGGCAAGCACTGTAGATCTGCGGTCGGGAGAATTGACGCTTATTATCGGGCCTTCCGGCTCCGGTAAAACCACGTTATTATCACTCTTAGGCTGCGTCATTTATCCCAGTTTTGGTGAAGTGTGGATTGACGGTATTAAAGTAAACGAGTTGAACGAAAAGAATCTGGCACAAATAAGACTCAAAAAGATCGGCTTCGTTTTTCAGAAGTTCAATCTGATAGCTCCGCTCACCGCGCTTGAAAATGTGATGATGCCATTAACGCTGCAAGGAATCAAAGAAAATGAAGCAAGAACAAGAGCAATTGCCGCGCTCGAAAAGGTAGGGATGGGCGACCGTATGAAGAACCTGAGTAATGACCTGAGCGGAGGCCAGCAACAGCGGGTAGCTATAGCCAGGGCATTGGTCACCGACCCCGAAATGATGTTATGCGATGAGCCAACAGCATCGCTGGACATAAAAAGTGTGGGTATTGTAATGAATGAATTGAAACTATTAGCGAAACAAGGAAAGGCCGTAGCCGTAGTTACACACGACACCCGCCTTACAACATTTGCTGATAGGATAATATATGTTGTAGACGGTGGCATATCTGACAAGCCGATAGAAGACGAAATTGCTCAAAAATAAAATTCAATTATGAAACGAATCTCATGCCTTTTATCGCTGTTGTTAATGATCACCTCATGTGGTAATGATCGGGTAAAAGAGACACCCGCTGCAGACAAGAGTAAAAATGCAGGCAGTGTAAGCCAGGTGGTAGGCATTGGAAAAATAGAGCCGGAAAGCGAGATCGTGCAATTAGCGTCGCCGGTAAACGGCATTGTTCTCAATATTCTGAAGAAAGAAAACGATACGGTAAGCATCGGCACGCCAATATTAGAATTAGACCGCCGACTGGAAGATGGTAAAGTAAAACAACTGAGAACAGAAGTAAACACGCAGGCCGATCAGATAACGATGGATGAAGCGAGTGTAGGAGAATATAGAGCGAAATATAACAATGCAGTATCTGAAGTACAAAGGCTGGATCGGCTGTTGGCTAAAGGCGCGGAAACACAGCAGGCAGTAGATGATGCAAATACGGCTCTAAAGTCATTTGAGTCGAATCTTAAACGACTACAGGCAGGTGTTACTGTCTCAAAAGGCAAACTGGAGCAAACAAAAGCAGCACTGCAAGTTGCAGAAATTGAACGCGACCAGAAAATCATCAAATCACCGGTGAATGGTAAACTGTTAGAGCTAAGCACATTGCCAGGCAGTTCTATAGATACCCGGCAATCATTCGCGCAAATTAGTCCGATGGGTAAAACGATTGCGGTTTGTGAAATAGATGAAATGTATGCCGACAAAATAGTAACAGGTCAAAAAGCATGGATCCGGAATGTTGGCGCACAAGATACCCTTTCGACGGGCGTAGTTTACCTGGCGTTATCCTTTCTACAAAAGAAGTCCTTGTTCACAGACCAATCAGGTGAAAAGGAAGACCGCAGAGTAAGAACCATTAAAATAATGCTCGACCAGCCTGAAAGGCTTTTGCTGAATGCGCGGGTTGAATGTGTAGTTGATATCTCAGGTGATCTTAAAAAATGAAACAATGTTAAAGATTGCATGGAAGTTCATACGGTTTGACAAGGCCAAAAGTATAGGAGTGATTGTAGGCATTCTTATCAGTACGTTTCTGATAGGTCAGCAACTTGGGGTCTTTTTCTTCCTATCCGGCCTTATGGGCGCATTAGCTACCGATGTAAAAGCAGATATATGGGTAGTAGATAGTAAAACAAATGATGTCAATCAACTAGGCAGACTTGATGTAAGGAACCTCCGCGCGGTGCTGGGCATAAATGGGGTTAAAGAAGCCTTCCCGCTGCTCATATCTGGCGCGGCATGTAACTATGAAAACGGTACCAGCGGGGCCATTACAATAATTGGCGTTGACGCCAATCAAGTACGCGCAATTCTACAACAAGAGAAAATAACAGCCGGTAAAACAACTGACCTGCAATTGGACGGTGCAGTGAGTGGCGAGTATTTTGAAAAGAAAAATCTTGGCGGGGTAATAGATATCGGGACTCCATTTGAGATAAATGGGAAGCGTGCCTTTTTCGCATTGCAAACAAAGGGGTTTCGTGGATTTGGCAGCAGTTTCTGTGTAACAACTATTGAAAGAGCCCGATTTTATTCTAACCAATCGGTAAATACTATAAGTGCAGTATTGGTAAATGTGCAGCCGGGCGTAAAAGTTGATGACGTTGTAGCTGACATTAATAAACATGTAAACGGGATAAGAGCATGGCCGGCAGAGACATTGGCAAAGTCGTCTGTAAGGAAAATACTTTCCAGCAGCGGCATTGCATTAAGCACAGGGACATTGATCATTTTTGCGCTCATAGCGGGCTTTTTTATTATCGGGTTGACCATGTACTCTTCGGCATTAGACCGGCTTAAAGATTATGGAACATTAAAGGCCATCGGAGCTGGCAATGGCTATATCAGCCGCCTGATCCTGACACAGGCTGCCCTATTTTCCATAGTTGGATTTCTCATCGGACTGATGTTACTGGAGGGCTTCAGAATAGGGGTTGCCAACTCAGGATTGATCTTTTCGTTTTCTCCTTTAGTATTGTTGGGCATGTTTGCAACAATAGGGCTGATCTCCCTAAGTGGCGCATCGTTTGCATTGAGTAGAATAAGAAGCGTAGAACCCGCCGCTGTTTTCAGATGATCTTTAAATGGACTTTTATGAAAAATGAACCTAGTACTATTAATACATCACGTGTAGCTACGCGCTGGCACTTAACAATTGCTTTTGTGTTGGCAATACAGTTTTCCGCTATGGCGCAGGAAACACTAACACTATCGCAAGCGATAAACAACGCTATTGCCAACAAGAAGAATATACAAGCCGGGAGAGCAGATCAGACCATCAGGAAGCTACAAACAGAAGCTTTGTACCGTAAATACGGGCCACAGGTGAGTGCAGCATATACCTATCTCTACAACCCCATTCTGCAAACTTCTATATTACCAATTGGCGTATTTAATCAGTCCTACCCTGCCGATGCAACTAAGAGTATTCAATTTGGCACAAAATGGTCGCAAACAGCTGGTTTAACATCAAACCAGCCTCTGGTTGATATGTCTATAACCAGGCAGATCAACGAAGCCAAACTGCAGGAGCGTATAACTGCAGCCTCACAGGCACAAACTGAATATGACCTTGCTTATACTGTGGCCCAGGTATATATCGACATCAATTTGCAGGAAACTAAGATAAGATCAGCTATTGCAGATACAAGCAGAACATGGATCAGTTACCAATTACTGCAAAATAAATTTGACCAGAAAAGAATGTTGAAATCGGACCTCAATAAAGCCAGGATCAATCATAATAATGCAATACAGCAATATAGATACGCAATATCACAACAGATCGAGGATAAGGTATACCTCTCATTTTTAACCGGAAGAAACGATATCGAACACCCGGACATTACCATTGATACTGCCTTTTTTAAAAATGAGCGGTTGGTGAGTTTTAATGTTGAACCCAACGTTTCAAGCATACCTGAAATACAGCAACTGGAACTTAAAGGTGATCTGACAGCAATACAAACAAAAACAGAAAAAGCAAAGTACCTGCCTGCTGCCAGCATAAAAGGCTTTATTGGCGCTAACCAATACACAAATAGTTTCGATCCGTTTGCAGCCAATTCATGGTTTGGCCAAAGTTACATTGGAATAGATCTGAAATACCCACTGCTATCCGGAGAAGACAAACACAGGAAACTGCAACAACTACAGTTGCAATCCACGCAGTATTATCAGCAAAAGGATGATAAAGCAGCTCAATACCTAAAGGACGGACTTATTGCAAAGATAAGAATGGAGCAGTTACTATCTGAATTGAAAGTGCAGGAAGAAAACAGAGCATTAAGCATCGAATCGATCGGTATTTTTCAGGCACGTGTATCGGAAGGGCAAGAGTCGTCGGCTAACCTGAATTTAGAGGAAGCAGACCTTCAAAAATTGGATGCCGGCTACCAAAGTAACAGGATGCAATATTGGTTGTATTACCTTGATTACCTTAAGGCTACCGGTAAACTTGAAATACTTTGGAAAAAGTAAAACCCCAATACATTCGCTTCAATTTTGTATTTGTTCGGTAACCTGCAGCTTGTCCAGATCAAATCCTTTTTCTTTGAGTCGGGAAAGAATCTGCCGGTATATTCCATCATCCATCTTAGGGGTTCTGGAAAGTATCCATAAATAGTTCTTGCCGGGATGGCTAACCACTGCATAACTATAGTCACCAGCCAGATCTATGATCCAGTACTTTCCCCTAAAGGGCCAGAAAAATTGAACTTTAAGCCTGGCATTGCCCGAGTTCTTTTCAACAAATGCTTTCCCTTTAATGTAAGATAGCTTTCCGGTAGCACTGCCTTTATTACATCTGTTCTCTACTATCAGATACCCCTACTTGCTTACAGTATATTCAGCAGTTGTGCAATGACAGCCTTTTTGAAAACGTTGGGGAAAGGAGGCAATTTCATACCACTTTCCCGAATACCTTTCTACATCTACTCTGTCAACGGTTTGCAGTGGCTGCGCCCTCAAACTATTTCCTGACATAATAACTATGATGATCGTAAAGACTAAACAGATTCTTTGCCGGTAATTTGCCCTGATGGCCATTAGCTTACTCATATGCTCATTGCTTGAAATCGCAAAGAGTAAAGCTCCAATTAAAAATGCACAATAAGGCAATACAAAAAATAAATCTACCCTACTTGCCCAAAGTCAACCAGCGTCAACTCAAAGCTAACAGCCAACCAGAAGAAATATTGCTTTACCAATATCAGTAAGTGCTAAACGATCATTTCTGTCATTTTTATTTTATTTGCAATAGTATTACTACCATTTTAAATAGTTTTATTACTTTTACATTGTGATGTGCACAAAAAGTGGGAAAACACATCAATGCCATTATGCAAAAAATAAAAATAGCTGTTGCCAAAGGAGACGGAATCGGTCCTGAAATAATGGACGCAACCCTATCTATTATCAGAGCTACTGGTGCGCCATTAGATTTTGAAATGGTGGATATGGGTAAAACCTGGTATGAACAGGGCCATTCATCAGGAATGACACCTCAGGCAAAGAACACAATTGAGGAACTAGGCATATTACTTAAAGGCCCGATGGAGACTCCCAAGGGAAAAGGAATGAAGAGTATAAATGTTACTGCAAGAAAAATGTGGAGCACTTATGCCAATAAACGTGTTTTCAAATCACTTAATGGTGTAGACACGGTTTTCTCTAAGGCCGGCATCTCTATAGATATTACCATGGTAAGGGAAAATATCGAAGATACTTATGGGGGAATAGAACATATGCTAACCGAAGATGTAGCCCTTTGCCGCAGATTTATAACACGGCCGGGATCTATGCAGGTGCATAAGTACACATTTGAAATGGCCCGTAAGAGAGGTGCAAAAAAGGTTACCTGCGGACACAAGGCAAATATAATGAAGCTCACCGACGGACTATTCCTCGAGAGCTTCTACGAAGTAGCAAAAGATTACCCTGAAATAAAAGCTACAGATATAATAGTTGATGACCTTGCAATGAAACTGGTGGCCCGTCCAAATGATTTTGAGATCATTGTTCTACCAAACCTACAGGGAGATATACTTTCAGACCTCTGCGCGGGTCTGGTCGGCGGGTTAGGATTTGCACCATCTGCAAATATCGGCGATAATGTATGCATATTTGAAGCAGTGCACGGGTCTGCCCCCGACATAGCGGACAAGAACATTGCCAACCCAACCGCGTTATTGATAAGTAGCTGCATGATGCTCCGACATCTTGGAATGACAAATGAAGCAATTGCCATTGAGAACTCATTATATGCTACGCTGCAACAAGGGTACCACACAATAGATTTTGGACATGGGGTGGAAAAACAATTGAATACAACTCAATTTGCAGATCAGATCATCAGCAACCTGCTACTACCAACCACTACTGATACCGCCAACCATGCCTTAATAAACACACAAAGCAAAAGGGAGGTCTACCAGATGCTCCATACACCGAGCAAAAATGACGCCATAGTGAATGGAGCAGACTTCTTTGTAGAAAGCACAGAACAACCAAAAGTTATAGCACACAAATTCAAAGACAAATTGCCTGAAAACATGTCATTGATCATGATCAGCAACCGGGGCACGCAGGTTTATCCCGAGGGGTCTCTGCTTACTGATTGTGTAGATCAATTCAGAGTGAGAATAGAGCGAGAGCCAGGTGCACCATCTTTGACAGCAGATGAAATTTTAGATTACGCAAAGGAGATATCCAGGTCAATAAAAATATGTTCCATTGAATGGTTGATGATGTATGGAGGTGTTAAGTCATATTCTCTGGCTCAAGGACAATAATTAACTCTATGATACACAATAAAAAACTACGTATCGGCATATTAGGCGGCGGTCAGCTTGGCGCCATGCTCATAAGATCTGCTATAGACTACGGATTTGATATTTCGGTATTGGATAAGGATGTTGATGCCCCAGCAGCCAGATATACAAATTCATTTTTTCGCGGAGACCCGGAGAATTATGAAGATGTAGTGGCATTTGGAGCGAAATGCGATATTGTAACTATCGAAAAAGAAGCAGTGAGTACCGAAGCATTAAAGTACTTACAAAACAAGGGAGTACAGATACATCCATCACCCGAGTTGATAGCTACTATTCAGGACAAACAGGAGCAGAAAGAATTCCTGAAACTTCATAATATTCCTGTAGTACCCTACGTATCTGTAGCGAATAAAGAGGGGTTATATGGCCATACATCAAGACTACCTGCATGCCTGAAGATGCGACGCAACGGCTATGACGGAAAGGGCGTAATGATGTTACATAATGAAAAAGACATAGAAAACGCTTTTGATGGGCCTGCCATCCTGGAAGAAAAAATCAGGATAAAACAGGAGATATCGGTGATAGTTGCAAGAGGCAAAGATGGAGCAATTGAATACTACGAACCAACACTGATGGTATTTGATCCGGTAAAGCACCTGCTTGATTTTCAGATCTGCCCTGCCGGTCTTGATTTCGAGATCACCAATCAAGCTTATGAAATAGCTATAAAGATTGCAACTAAAATGTCATTAGTAGGCATCATGGCCATCGAAATGTTTATTACCGATGACAATAAATTGCTGGTCAATGAAATAGCGCCAAGACCTCATAACAGTGGGCACCACACTATAGAAGCTTGTACAACATCGCAATACGAACAGCTGATACGCGCTATAACAGGCATTCCTCTTGGAGACACCCGACTTAATTGCAAAGCAGGACTAGTTAACCTGATAGAAACTGGCAAGCAGTTCGATCTGAAAGGTATAATGAACAGACCGGCCATTCACCTTCACTATTATGGGAAACAGAACAGTAGGCCAGGTAGAAAGATCGGGCACATAACTATTACCGAACCAAATATAGAATGCGTAATTGCACAAATTGCGGCTATTAAAAACATTTTAAACTAAGATTATGGAAGCACCATTGATAGGAATAATAATGGGTAGTAGCTCTGATGCTGCCATCATGAAACCAGCGGCAGACATTTTGGATCTTTATAAGATCCCTTATGAATTCACTGTGATATCAGCACATCGCAGCCCGCAAATTATGTTCGATTATGCAGCTACCGCACTTGAACGAGGCCTTAAGGTTATTATAGCCGGCGCGGGAGGCTCTGCACACTTACC
This sequence comes from Flavipsychrobacter stenotrophus, assembly GCA_947371715.1. Lineage (GTDB taxonomy): Bacteria > Bacteroidota > Bacteroidia > Chitinophagales > Chitinophagaceae > Flavipsychrobacter > Flavipsychrobacter stenotropha_C. The sequence goes on along the minus strand of CANBQQ010000016.1, from coordinate 9,550 downwards.
AGGTATGGTTGCCGCAATAACTACTATACCTGTTATAGGCGTGCCGGTAAAATCAAGTAACTCTCTGGATGGATGGGATTCATTGCTTTCGATCGTGCAGATGCCAAACGACATTCCGGTGGCAACCGTTGCTGTGAATGGAGCTCATAACGCAGGCTTGCTGGCAGTACAAATACTGGCAACCCATGATGATCGGCTCATGACCATGCTTAAGGAGGCAAAACTAAAAAATGTGGAGAAAGTTAAAGCCCAGCAAACGAGCATTTCTCTGAAGGCATAGTAAGTATTCATTTTCACTTCACAAACGTAATATATGGTACAGCAAAGCGATATCGTAATGATACAGGGCTGCTTTCAGTCGGAACATGCAAAAGGCTTGATCATGAATTTGATAAAAGATAAAATTCAGGTCGAACTTCGAAGTTTCAAAGGCAATAGTATCGAAGAAGACTACCTGGAATACGACGAGGAAAGAAGAAATATAGTAGGGGAAGAATTGAATAAAGCCTTAGATAAGATCGGAAACAAAAGGGTAAATCTTCATGCAATATTTGTTGTAGAACCGGTGGTTGATTGATATGAACGACATTATCAAACAATACTTCGCTGGGCGGAAGATCGTTATTGCAACCATGCATGGTAAAGAGGCCACAATAGGTCCGATTCTGACAAGAGAATTGGGAGTAGAGATCATTGTGCCTGCGCATTTCAATACAGATGCATACGGAACCTTTAGTGGTGAAATTGAGCGAATTGTTGACCCGGTGGAAGCAGGAAGAATAAAGTGCATTGCCGCATGTGAACTGACCGGATGTGACCTGGCTATTGCCAGTGAAGGCTCATTTGGCCCGCACCCAACAATGTTTTTCGCAGCTGCGGACGATGAAATACTTGTATTGCTTGACTTGAAAAACAAACTGGAAATAAAAGCCCGGGTAATCAGTACAAATACAAACTTTGCCGGAGAACTATTCACGGATTGGCAGGAAGCTAAAAAATTTGCTGACGCATCGTCATTCCCATCGCATAGTCTTATTGTCCGCAAATCAAAGAACAGTAATGAAGATATTGTGAAGGGCATTTCATCGTGGAACGTTCTTCAGGAAACATTCGAAGTATTCTTTAGAAAATACGGTGCGGTCTTTTTAGAGACCGACATGAGAGCAATGCACAACCCTACCCGACAAAGTGTAATACATGAGGCAACGACGAAGCTCGTAAAAACTATTAACAGCATATGTCCCAATTGCTCATTACCTGGCTTTGATGTGAAAACTGTGAGGGTCGGATTGCCTTGCAAGATGTGCGGATCGCCGACAAGAAGTACCTACTCATTTGTATACGAGTGCCAAAAGTGCGAACATAGAGCCGAAGTAAAATATCCCAATGGACAGCAATATGAAGACCCGATGTATTGCGATTACTGCAACCCGTAATTAAAAAGACAAGAAATGACATTCAGGACGGAAACAGGAACTGACATTTTACGTGCCAAGCAATTGCTGGACAACGAAGAAATAATAGCAATTCCCACGGAAACAGTTTATGGCCTCGCGGCCAATGCATTTAGCGAAAAGGCTATCAATAAGGTATACACCGCAAAAATGCGCCCCATTTCTAACCCGTTGATCGTACATGTTGCCGGCAAAAAATGGATATACGAAGTAGCCCATGAAATAAGCGAAAAGGCAGAGTTGCTCATCGAAAAATTCATGCCCGGCCCGCTAACACTTTTACTTCCAAAAAAGAAGATCGTTCCGGATATAGTTACATCAGGACTACCAAATGTAGCCATAAGATTGCCGGCCCACCCTGTCGCCAATAAATTATTGGAGCTCCTGGACTATCCATTGGCCGCACCAAGTGCTAACCCTTTCGGGTTTATCAGTCCCACAACTGCAGAACATGTATATAGCCAGATGAGTGGTAAAATCCCATTTATACTCGACGGCGGGAAATGCACTGCAGGAATAGAATCAACAATAATTGGCTTTAAAAACGACATGCCTGTTATATACAGGTTGGGATCTATAACTAGTTCAGAGATAGAGGACGTTGTAGGGCCGGTCACTATCAATGCAGACACAACCAAAACCATAGCGCCTGGAATGCTTAAAAAGCACTATTCGCCGCGCACACCACTCTTGCTAACGCAAGACCTAGAGCAGGCGGTGAATAAATATGCGGGCAAAAAAATCGGGCTCTTAACTTACAACTCTTATAGTCCACAACTACCAGAAAAACATCAGATAGTTTTAGGAAAAACAACTAACATGAGTGTAATCGCCCATAATTTATACTCTGCAATGCACACTATAGATAATGGAGGTTATGACTTGATCATAGTAAACAAGTTACCTGATGACGGAATTGGAAAATCAATAAACGACCGATTAACCCGGGCATCAACACTGTAACATAAAGTCTACAGTAATTAAACAAATATAGTAAATGAAGTCAACGTCTATATTGGTGATCGATTGATTGAAGATTGCATCATACAAGATATAGGCCACCTAAATGAGACTTTAGGCGATATTGTAATAGGCATGCCCATCATAGAAGTAAAAAAATAGAGATGAATTACAACCTTTTGATCAATAACCTTACCAATCCGACATTGCTATTTTTCGCCCTAGGCGTATTAGCCTCTCTGGTAAAAAGTGACCTCGAAATACCACCATCAACTTCAAAATTTATATCCCTGTATTTGTTATTTTCAATTGGCTTTAAGGGTGGCCAGGAACTAGCTCATAGCGGCTTAAACAGAGAGATAATTGTTACATTGTTATTGTCTATTTCACTTGCTACTGTGGTTCCTTTGTATACTTTCTTTCTGCTAAAGAGAAAATTAAGTATAGAAAATGCTGGTGCAATAGCCGCTACATATGGCTCTGTTAGTGCTGTAACATTTGTAACGGCTACCTTGTTTTTAGATAGCCTGAAGGTAACCTATGGCGGACACATGGTAGCTTCAATGGCATTAATGGAAGCCCCGGCAATCATAATAGGGGTAATGCTCATGCGGAAATACGGAGCACAAACAGGCAATAACCATAGCATGGGTAGCATTGTTCATGAATCACTTACAAATGGATCGGTTTTTATGATCGTAGGGAGTTTATTAATAGGGATCATTGCAGATGTAAAGGGGGCTGAAGGTATCAAACCATTTACTACAGATATATTTAAAGGCTTTTTGGCGATCTTCCTTTTAGAAATGGGGATGGTAGCCGCCAGGCGTTTCTCGGCGTTCAAAAATTATGGCTGGTTTGTAACACTTTTTGCAATCATCATCCCTATAATAAATGGTTTAATTTCAGTCATAATCACCCACTATCTGGGCATTCACCCTGGCAACCGACTACTGATAGCAATTCTTGCCGCCAGTGCGTCTTACATTGCCGTACCAGCCGCTATGAAACAAGCCGCTCCTCAAGCAGATCCCGGTCTATATGTACCAATGGCGCTTGGGTTAACATTCCCTTTTAATATTACCATTGGCCTGCCGTTTTATTGGATGGTCATACAGTGGCTTTAAGCAATTTAAGAAATGATTGCATTACTATCTTCAATGTCCAAAAGAACATTATTCATAAAACTAAATCAATCTTAAATGCTACCTTTGCTATAGCAAATACTAATACTATTATGGAAGTACAGCTACAAATAAAAATGAATGCTAAGTTATATCTGCGCGACCCTGAAACGTCAGAACTGGGCAAAGGCATTATAAGACATGGAATTGAAATGATCTATGAATTGGGCTTCGAAGAGTTCACATTCAAGAAGCTTGCCATAAAGGTTGGCACCACAGAAGCCAGTATTTACAGGTATTTTGAAAATAAGCACCGACTACTCACCTACATAACTACCTGGTTCTGGACATGGTTGGAATACCAACTTGTGTTTAATACCAACAATATTAGCGACAGTAAACAGAAAATTGATGCTGTTATAAAATTACTAACGTTTCAGGAAAAGGAGGAACTTGCGCTGGAGCATATAAACAAGAGTGTGCTACAAAAGATAATTATATCAGAGGGCGATAAATCATACCTAACCAGGCATGTTACCGAGGACAATAAAGCTATGTTATTTAAACCCTACAAAGATCTATGCCATAGAATAGCGGAGATATTTCTGGAGTATAAGCCAGGGTATCCCTATCCTCATTCCTTAGCCAGCACGCTAATAGAAACAGCTCACAGACAAATTTATTTCAAGGATCACTTGCCTCGCCTTACAGATTTTGGGAATATTAAAGACACGAACACAGTGGAAAACTATCTCCGCCACATGATATATAGCATGCTCGATGCCACGAAGAAGAAATAGACTAGTTAAGTGTAGCTGAAGACCAGAGGAGGCTAACATAAGCCTTTTGCCACTTAGCTTTTAGCTCAATAAGTTTCTGAGCTGTTTCCAGCACCTTGCTTTGCCGTGCATTAAGCAGGAACAGAGAGCTTTCGCCTGTTTCAAATTTTAACCGCTCGGCCTGGTATAGCTTCATGAAGTTGGTATTTGTACTTGTCATTATATTGAGTTGTTGCCTTATAGCCAGCAACTCATTGTAATAGCTCCTTGTTTTATTTTCTATTTGCAGCCTTGTGTTGTTCCTGTCCAGATCGGTTTCCAGTATTTTTAGTTTGGCTGCATTGTAAGCGCCTCTGGCATCTCTTAAAAACAATGGCATTGCAAAACTAAAGCCCAATTTATGGTTATTTTCCAACAGAGGTAAATTCAATTCCTGCGGATATTTATACCCTTTACTTAGAATATTTCCGCTCACACTTACCTTCGGCATCAAAGACTGTGCTTTCAACTTCTTCTCAATAGCAAGAACATCCATCTTGTAGTTGATCGCTTTTAACTTAGGGTGCTCGTCAAGAGCAGACATCAGTGCATTAAGGTCAGGTATAGTGCCGGAAGCTTTATCAAAATCCGCAGTATCCGGCAGTATAAGATCCGACCATTCAACAGGTGAATTATTTTCCAACCACAGATAGTTCGATAATTCCATTCCCGCGTTACGGAAAGCAAGCAACATGGCACTTTCCTGAAAGTAGAAAGTTTGCAATTGAGTTATCGCCTCTATTGTATCAATGGCAGGACGCAGCCCCTGCTCGTACTCCAGCCTTACAAAGCGCACTCGCTCCTCCCCTACCGCCACTGCATTTGATACAATTTTGTAGCTACAATATTTTTCCACCCAATTCCAATAGGCAGCAAGACCATCGTACAAAAGGTTATTCACGGCTAGTTTTCTCTCCTCGGCAGTTTGTTGTTGTAACGCCTGTGCTTGTCTCAGCGCAGCTCTGCGCTTATCAAATAATAACTGGCTGGCAGCTACCTTTACACCTACAAAGCTTGTTTGTCCCAAAGTAGATTCGGAGGAAACTCTGCTCCCAACAATTTCTTCTACCCCGGCTTTCAAATCAATACCATACCAGGTAGGTATTGTCAGTTCGGGTTTAAAATAGCTGTAGTATAGCTTACCGTCAAACGTCTTTCTATCAAGTGTAGTGCCAATTTCGGGATCAAAAGCACCACGAGACTGTTGCACGTTAGCCTTAGCTCTTTCTACCTGCAGGTCGGCTTGCTTGGCAATTGGGTGGTACAGCTTTACAATATTGATAAAATCGTCTTTGGTCAATACATGATATGTACTATCCCCTGCCATGCAGCTTACAGATAGCAACACCAACACCAAAACGAGCAAATACTTACTTCTTTCCTTTATCATTACTTTTTTCTTTTGTCTGGTAGTACTCGGGAGGGAACCCGTTTATATTTCGCCACAATTCATACCAAACAGGTACATCGTTAAGGAGAGCTATGGCCGAGGCACCGGTGCCAAGCATCAATGTCTTTGGCCAGGGCCTGTAAGACTTATCTTCTCCAACAAGAATTCTGAATTTACCATTACTGCTTACTGAACTTTCTATAACAGCAATTTCGCCACTGAAAATACCGTATGAAGCCTCAGGCCAACCACTGAATACGATTGCCGGGTACCCATCGAAAAGGAAGCGTACTTTTTGGCCTTTTGATAATAAAGGCAGATCTACAGGCCTTACATAAATTTCAACTGCATGATCAATTTGCAGCGGAACGATCTCGGCAATTTTTTCTCCCTCCTTCAGTATCTCGTTAAGCCCCGATTTATTGGCTTGTACTATTTGTCCGCCTTGCGGTGCAATAAGGTAGTACATACCATTTCTTATCCTGTAGTTTTCGTACTGATTACTCAGTTTGGCCACATCGGCTGTGCTGTTAGATATCTCACTTTGCGCCGCTGCCTTTTCGCCCTGGGCCTTTGACTTCTTCTCCAGAAACTCTGCCTGCGCCTGAATCAGCTCAGTTTTGGTATTAAAGAATTTCATTTCAGCACTCGTTTTCTTAGCTATGGCACTTTGATAGTATTGGTTACGCTGCTCCAATTGCACAAGAGACGACAATCCGCTATCCCTCATTATTTTCTGCCTGCGAAACTGCGCTTCAGCAATTTTCATATCATTAGCCGCTGATACCGCTTCAAAGCTGTCGGCAATCACCTTCAGCGATAATTGCTTCATTTTTAATATTACTACCTGCTGCATCGCTGTTATCTGCGCATCAGTAGCAGCTACCTTATCACCATAAAAACCTACGCTCGATTTTTTTGCGTTGATCTGCTCTTTTGTTCGGTTCAATAACTCGGGATCGAGGTAACTATCTTTAATCTCGGCAAGCTGGGCTATTGTATCTCCTGCTTTCACAACATCCCCCTCCTTTACGTACCATTTAATAATACGACCTGGAATGATGGAATTTAATTCCTGAGGGCGCTGCTCCTGCCTCAGTGTAGTTATCGCACCTTTGGCTCTTATGTTTTGTGTCCATGGCAAAAAGAGCACAGCAATAAGTGCCAGTAAGGCACCAATCAGCCAGTACCTCACATGATTTTTCACGCCAATCCTATACACAAGATCAAATGACCTGAATTTAGCGTTGGTGATCTCCTGCTCTATGGTTTGTTTTATCTCTCTCATAGGTTGTTTGTTTTTATAGACTTTACAGCACCACGCTCCATTTCTATTACCAGATTGCATTGGTCAGCGAAAGCAACATCATTTGTAACAACAATGATTGTCTTACCTGTTAACTTCTGCAGAATATGAGCCTGTATTTGTTTCACATATTGCTCTTCTAGCCCAAGCCATGGTTCTTCAAGCAACAATAACTGTGGGTTATGTATAAGTGCACGTACAAGCAATACCTTCTTTACAATCTTATCGGGGAGATGGTTACCAATTGGCTTTATTTCAAAATCATAACCCTCTCTATGGCTATCTACAAACTGTTTCAACCCGGTTATTTCAGCCAGGTAATTCATCTGCTCATATGTTATCGCATCGTTTCCAATGCAGATATTTTCTTTAATAGTACCCTGAAATATCTCCTGTATACTCAATAACACGCCTACATTTCCTCTTATCGACCGGATATCATAGTTGGAAATTGGGACATTATTGATAAGTATACTTCCTTCAAAGTCCTGGTAAGCGCCGCTCAATAATCTTATAAGTGTCGATTTACCGGCACTGTTGGATCCCATCACACATACCCTACTCCCTGCGGGGATATTGAAGGATAGATTTTTCAGTATCATCCTTTCATTGCTATACCCAAAAGATACATCTTTAACATCAAGAGCAAACCCGGTATTGGAGTCTATTAATTGCTGACTGCCAACTTTTTCTTTAGGTTTTTCCAATAACTTATTGATCTTCTCCACTGAAGTCAGCACATCATAGATATTATCGAGGCTAACTATCATTTTTTCTACTGAGCTTATGATCATGAGAATAACTATCTCTGATGCGATAAATTGCCCAACGTTAATTTGCTGATCTACCAACAGAATAGCACCAACAATCAGCATTGCAGAAATGATCAACAACTTGAAAACGATCAATGTCCAATATTGAAAAAGAAGTATTTTGAAATGCGAAGTCCTTGATTGCAGATACCCGGAAACATAATCATCGGTTTTATTGATGTGCAATGAACTATTCCGGGAAAATTTAAAAGTGGTAATTACTCTTGCTATCTCCTGCAAATAGCCTGCAACTTTATACTTGTAGTTACTTTCTTCCATGCTTGTTTGTAAGCCCTTATTTCCGGTTGTTATCAAAATGAGATATAGTACAATCAGCAATAGCAAGCCGAAAAAGATAAACACTGGGTGATAGAACGACAATAATATAAGGCCGAAAATTATTTGAATTGAAGCTGCGGGAATATCAAGCAGAATCTTCGATATGCCTTTTTGTAACGATACGGTATCGAAAAAACGATTGACCAGCTCTGGCAGGTAGTAGTTGTCAACGTCCTGCAGATTCAATTTAGGAATGGTATCGGCATATTTAAAAGCATACCGTACAAAAAGTTGCTGTTGTATTTTTTCGATCAACTTCATTTGATTTACCTGAAGTAATCCAGCCACCAATACACCTATTATAACGAGCGCTATAAGCAATACCATTGAGGTTGAAATTGTACCACCTAGTACAAAACTTATGATAGACTGTATACCAAGCGGCAAAGACAACTGAACAACTCCTGCTATTATCGCATAGAAATATATGGATGATATTTCTGATTTCTCAAATTTTAATACCTCAAGAAGTTTTACCAAAGTACTCATTCGTTTCTCTGCCATCGAGTTGTAATTTTAGCAAAGATAGATAAATACTGCTTTCTGAGATAGTAATACTATTATGAAAGTGTTAAAAAGAACAAAAAAGAATAGCGATGATTTTTTTTGGGGGGGGATGTAATGTAAATCCTACTTCCAGAAAAAACTGTCATATTTTAGTTTTTCATTAACCGTAAAACAATGAATTTTTTTGAATTGCATGGCTTTACACACTTCCAGGCAAGAGAACCGTACATTAACGCCAAGTACTACTTACAGCTATAAATTATTCACTATACAAATAAACGGGGCGACCATTTTCATAGCCACCCCGTTTATCCCGAGTATAAGCAAAAATTAATCAATCTTCACTAGACGTTCTGTTTTAAGTAACATATCATTCAGATCATAGATCATAATAATATACACACCACTTGACAGATTGTCAACTGATAGTTCATGAGCATCTGATTGTGTCATCACTAACTTACCATCTGGAGTGAACAATTTCACATTAACAGGAATTGATGCTTTGATATTGATCCTGTTGGTAGCAGGATTAGGGAACACAGAAACATTAGTGTTGTCTGTACCTGCAACTACACCATTGCCAATTGGATCTTCCTTAGCACCGCAGTTGGTAACAGTCACACTCTTAGTGGCTGTACAACTACCCATTGAGTAAGTAACGTTTACAGTGCCTGCCGACAGGCCGGTAACCGTAGTCGCTGTTCCCGAACCGCTTATCGTGGCCCTGGTAGGATCACTCACTGTCCACGTTCCGCCTGAATAACCATCTGCCAGAACTATACTAGCACCTGTACATACGCTTCCAACACCCGAAACAGCAGTCGGTGTTGGACTAAC
>CANBQQ010000015.1 GCA_947371715.1 Flavipsychrobacter stenotrophus | reverse complement strand
ACAAACGGTACTTTGCCATTGTGTCTTTGGGAGTGGGAAAACCAGTTGAAAAAGGGAGATAATATTATTCTTGCGGCTTTTGGTGGTGGATTTACATGGGGCTCTACTTACATAAAGTGGGCGTACGACACAAAATAGGCCATTGACCTATGGTTAATATGGGTTTGTGATATATGTAAAAAACTATAGAAAATACCTTATTTTTATAAAAATCAGGCGGAACGAGTAAAAAATTATTGTCCATCGTTTTATTTTTGGGTAAAGATTTAATACTTTAGGCCTTTCAAATTTTATTTATGAAAGCATTGCGCGGCATACTTATTACTACATTACTCTCTATCGGAGCATTTTTCGCCATTACACATACTGCTTGTAACAAAGACCGCTGCAACAATGTAGCGTGCCTTAACGGTGGTGTTTGTGACGGAGGCAACTGTACTTGCGCAGCCGGTTGGGAAGGTAACAGGTGCCAGACAGCCAGCAGAGATAAATTTGTTGGAACGTTCAATGGCGGTGACAGTTGTGGCGTAGGTGGTTATACCCAATACTCTATCAACTTTGTAAAGACCGTTGGGAACCAGACACAAATGACCATGAGAAACATGCTCAATAACATGGATGATAGCGCTATTTGCACCCTGGTAGGTGTTGATACTTTCTCGTTCAACGGTAGCAACAACAGTATCACTTACAGAGGTTATGGCAAGATAAGCAATGACTCTTTGTGGATGAGCTATCATGTACAATATGACACAATTAACTACGATTGCAAATACTTTGGTATAGGGTACTAATAGTGCCTGATAATATTAAGAGATCCTGTAGCAACAGCTGCAGGATTTTTTTTGCAGCTTACTACAATACTCGAAAGTTGCATTTGTAATTTTGTTTATTTGTTAATGTTTTTTTGCAGTGTTTTGCTCTGGCCACTTATCACCATAAAAACTTACTTTTGTTTGCGTTTTATATTTTAAAATATACATGAAAAAAATCATTCTGCCGTTACTGGTATTGATGGCCTTATCAATTTTGCCGTCTTGTTCTGAGAAGTTTAGTGTAGCTGCCCCCTACAAGAGTATCACTGTTGTTTATGGATTGCTTGACAAGAGCGATACTGCTCACTATATTCGTATACAAAAGGCTTTCCTGGACGATGCAAAGAGTGCATTGGCCATGGCTAAGGAAGCAGATTCCAGCTTTTTCAATAATATTAATGTTAAGATCAAGAGGATCAGCATGTCGGGCAATTTGCTGGACACGATCCACTTGAACCGTGTGGACCTGACTGCAGAAGGATATCCTAAAGAAGCAGGTACGTTTTTCAATAGCCCCAATTATGCCTATAAGTTTAAGGGTGCGCTTAACGCTAATTATATATACCGTATAGTGGTTTCTAATGCGGCGACGGGTGAGGTAGATTCGGCAGAAGCGCCAATTATTGATAATACGGCTGCTTTGTCTTCTTTCTATATCTATTATATAGATGATACGGCAAGTAATCCGCAATTTGAGTTTGCCAACAACAGCCCGTATCAGAAAACCGAGATAATCAGCAGATACCTTGCCGCCAGTAACTATAACTACAATGGTGGTGCTACTCCGGCAATGGTAGCGCAGGCATTTATCAGGTTTCACTGGGTAGATTCGAATATTGTTACCGGATTGATCGCTTCAAAATCTTATGACTATAACCTTGGTTATAAGGATCTGTCTTCATTTCAAAACAAGTTCTTCACTTACCAGGTTCCGAATACCGATATGTACAATGCCATTAATACCGCGATGGTAAGGGCTCCGGAAAATACCGTACGCCTAATGGACAGGTGCGAATTGCTCATGTACCTGGGTACAGAAGATTTTTATAATTACATAAAAGTGGAGGCATTACAAGGTACAGGTCTAACGGGTAATGAGATACAGCCGACATTTACCAATTTGAAGGGCGCCAATGTGTTGGGTTTGTATACATCCAGGTGTATGCGTAAAGGTTATGTGACGATCACAAACAATACAATACAGGCGTTAAAGATCTCAGACGTAGTTGCAGCTCAAAGAATTGTTGGGACTGTTTATCATTGATTGTTATTGATCTGATATTGGAATGATTTTTAGTATGGTGCCCATGGGCACCATACTTGTTTATGGCAGGTAGCAGCGACGGACGAAACGGACGATAATCCGGTTTTATGACTAAATGAATGTTGGCGTGGCGATTTGTGTGTTGATTATGTCACTGTTTCTGCCATAATTACAGTGAAAGTTGTATGGCATATAGATTGCTAATAGAAAGGAAGAACATAAAGAAACAAACAATAAATAATAACAATAAGAACTGATTATGGGAAAAATTATCGGAATAGACTTAGGAACCACCAACTCGTGCGTATCTGTAATGGAAGGCAATGAGCCAGTGGTAATTGCAAACGACGAAGGTCGTCGTACCACGCCATCGGTAGTGGCGTTTTTGAAAAATGGCGAGCGTAAAGTAGGAGATCCTGCAAAGCGCCAGGCTATCACTAACCCAATCAATACAGTACAGTCCATCAAGCGTTTTATGGGCCGTCGTTTTGATGAGGTTACCAACGAAATGTCTCACTTTACTTACAAACTGGTAAAGGGTGACAACAATACTCCACGTGTAGATATTGATGGTCGTATGTACACTCCGCAGGAAGTATCTGCAATGATCCTTCAGAAAATGAAGAAGACAGCAGAAGATTTCCTTGGTCAGGAAGTTACAGAAGCGGTTATCACAGTTCCTGCATACTTTAACGATGCGCAGCGCCAGGCTACTAAGGAAGCCGGTGAGATCGCAGGTCTTACAGTAAAGCGTATCATCAACGAACCTACTGCAGCAGCATTGGCTTATGGCCTTGACAAGCAGCACAAAGACAGCAAGATAGCTGTATTTGACCTTGGTGGTGGTACATTTGACGTATCAGTACTTGAATTGGGTGATGGTATCTTCGAAGTAAAATCAACCAACGGTGATACTCACCTTGGTGGTGATGACTTTGATAAGGTGATCATGGACTGGTTGGCAGACGACTTCAAGAAAGAAGAAGCTATTGACCTGCGTAAAGATCCTATGGCTTGGCAGAGGCTGAAAGAAGCTGCTGAAAAGGCTAAGGTTGAATTGTCATCTTCACAGGAATCAGAAATCAACCTTCCTTATATCACTGCAGTAGATGGCGCACCTAAGCACCTTGTACGCAAGTTGTCCAGAGCTAAGTTCGAGCAGCTTTCTGATGCATTGGTTGAGCGTACGCTGGAGCCATGCCGCAAAGCATTGAAAGATGCAGGTATGACTACAAGCGATATCGACGAAGTTATATTGGTAGGTGGTTCTACACGTATCCCTAAAGTACAGGAAGTAGTTGAAAAGTTCTTTGGTAAGAAGCCACACAAGGGTGTTAACCCGGATGAAGTTGTAGCAATTGGTGCTGCTATTCAGGGTGGTGTATTGACAGGAGAAGTAAAGGATGTGTTGTTGCTTGACGTAACTCCACTTTCTCTGGGTATCGAAACAATGGGTGGTGTAATGACCCGTTTGATCGAATCTAACACTACTATCCCTACCAAGAAGAGCGAAGTGTTCTCTACTGCAAGCGATAGCCAGCCAAGTGTTGAGATCAACGTATTGCAGGGTGAGCGCCCAATGGCAACTGACAATAAGAACCTGGGTCGTTTCATACTCGATGGTATACCACCGGCACCACGTGGTGTTCCACAGGTAGAAGTTGTGTTTGACATTGATGCTAACGGTATATTGCACGTAACTGCAAGAGACAAGGGCACCGGCAAACAGCAGAACATCCGTATTGAAGCTGGTAGCGGCTTGAGCAAGGAAGAAATAGAAAAAATGAAGAATGAGGCTAAGGCTAACGAAGAAGCGGACAAGATAGTTCGTGAGCGCGTTGAAAAGCTGAATAAGGCAGATAACCTGTTGTTCACTACTGAAAAGCAGTTGAAGGAATATGGTGACAAGATCCCTGCTGAAAAGAAGTCAGTGATCGAAGCTGCTGCTGAAAAGCTGAAGGCTGCACATGCTGCACAGGACATAGCTGGTATTGATACTGCAGAAGCAGAATTGAATGCTGCATGGATGGCTGCAAGTGAAGAAATGTACAAGGGCACACAGGGTGCACCGGAAGGTGCTGCACAGGGACAACCTGCAGGTCATGAAGATGGCGGCGTATCTGATGCTGAGTACGAAGAAGTAAAGTAAGTTGACCTGTAAAATGGACAATTAGTTAATAGTTTGAAAGGGCTGCCGTTATCGGTGGCCCTTTTCCATTTTCATCCTTAAATTTGTAAAAACGTTACCTGATGAAACTGGCAGATCTCGACATGAATAAATTGTATACTTACGCTGATTATTACCAGTGGAAGTTTGAAGAGAGAGTGGAACTGATCAAAGGGGTTATTTTTAAAATGAGTCCTGCACCCAGTCGTGCGCACCAGGAGATCTCCGGAAACTTACATATATCAATCGGTGTTTTTCTAAAGAATAAGCCCTGTAAAGTATATGCGGCCCCTTTTGATGTGCGTTTGCCACGTAAATCAAAAGACGACAAAGACATTATTACAGTTGTACAGCCTGATATTTGTGTTGTATGCGACACTAATAAATTGGATGAAAAAGGTTGCTTAGGAGCTCCTGATCTAATCGTTGAAGTGCTTTCACCCGGTAACAATAAGAAGGAGATCAGGAATAAGTTTGATGTTTATGAAGAGGCGGGAGTAAAAGAATATTGGATCGTTGACCCTGTTTATCAAACAGTACAAATAAACAAGCTGGAGAACGGAAAGTATGTTCCAATGCGTGCTTTATCGGTTGGGGATATTGCAACTTCAGAAATCATGCCGGGCTTTTCGCTGGATATTGAAGAGTTGTTTAAAGGATTGTAAGCATAAAGTAATTGATTCGGTTATAAACAAAGAGAGGGAGTGTCTGATCAGACACTCCCTCTCTTTGTTATGGATAAAATTTATTGCTTAATAAATGAGATAGACTTTTGTATTTGCTTGCTGGTATATTTCAGGTAGTATACTCCTGCCGGCAGATTGTTGACATCAAGTGTATTGATAGTGTTTAGATCGCCAGCCTGCAATACCTGTTGGCCCATTGTGTTGTAAATGGTTACTGTTGCAGCATTGTCGATATTCCCCGACAGGTGCACCGCTATTTTGTCGTGACCGGGATTAGGGAATACGCTGATAGTGTTGTCCATATCCGGTGTGTTTACTGACACAGGTGCTATTGGGTTGAGGAACAAGTTCCAGGCGGTGTCAGCCAGATTATGAATGCCGGTCAGACTAAATCCGGCGTCTCCGCATGCGTTAAGGCCTTCCGGTGTTGAGATAAGGCCCATTACTACTTTTTGAACTGCACCGGGAGAAAGAGTAAAATCGTTACTGGTAATAACAAAGCGTCGGTCGCCTGCAGTGTTTGTAGAGCTACATTCCGACCACTGGGTATTTACAGTTGGGTCGCCTGGGAAAACGTAATCTGTTAGCGGCCCAGAACCGTAACCAACTGTAGGAATACCCGCTGTAGTAAAGTCATTCGAAAAATGAACTCCGGTTTTTATTTTAGAGCGGAGGTAGTTGTTGTATTCTGTATCAATGCCCGGGTTTCCTACCGGGGAAAGGGTATCGTTGTTGAAGTAGGCAAAGCTACCGGCCGGTACATACGCGGGATATGCATCACCGGGCAGAACGATCATGGTGACACCGGCTACGGGCATATTAGCACCGTATACTCCGTCAATTGCCGCTCCATTATAAGTGTAACCCATTCGATGGGCAGAATCGAATCCAATATAATCATCAGAATAAGTACCCAGGTCCATATCGGCAAACTGGCCTATCCTGAAGTTGGTGTATGTGTTGGGCGATTTGTTGATGATGGAGTATTCGTAAAGAATGATGTTGTCTACCAGCGTTCCCCTTTTATATGCATAAGCCATAGTGTGTACCTCCACACCAAGGGGTTTGCCTTTAGACTCTGTATGCGTAGGCCCATTATCACTAAAAACCCACCAAAGCGCCTGGTCGCCATTTATCTTAGGGTATTCACCTTGCAGTGGCTCATATATACCGTTACTATTGAGGTCTACAAATGGAGCCATATCTTGTGTAATGGTCAAAGATGCGCCTGCATTGCCTTGCGCATAAGTATTGCCTTTACCCGGCCACCTGAGGATGGAAGGTGAAGTATTGAGAACAGTGTGTGAGGAAAGACCAATGAATGTATCTATAGTTGTTCTGTTGATCTTCCAGATCTTAGCCCAATCTGTCGATGTGGCGTAGGTAAGCGTATCACTTGCATCGAGCGGGCCAGGCCAGTAGTCATTGCCGTTCTGGCGATACATTTGTGAGGAAATATGTAACTGCGAACCAGCATCATAGCCTGACATCCATAGTGCGCCGGCAAAGCTGATGTTTTTTGTAGATGTGGCAGGATAAAAGCACTGTGATGCCTGAGAAGCCGGATCCCACCACATATCGCCGTGTACCAAAACGGACGCTTTGATATTGTTGATGTTCACAAAGTCCATTGTGTTGAACGGCAATTGTGCATCTGCCTGATAGGTCATTATCCCAAGGGAAAATGCGGCGGTTAATTGTAGTAATTTTTTCATTCAATCTACTTTTAAGAATGTAAATATGTATTGCTGAAATTAGTGATTTTAATTATTAGTTATACAATATAGCGTTTTTTATTAAATTCATGACTTACAGACAAACAGCGATTAACCCGAGAATATGCCTAAAGGTAATGAGTCGGTTAAGATGAAAGTACTATCATAAGTAAATAGATGTTGGCATTTATAATGATAATTTGATACAAAATACCTCGAAAACTAATGTTGGTAGGATTATATTTGTTGTATTATTCCACGCCACTCAAGAAACAATATGACCATAAAGAAATTACTGATTGCCAACAGAGGAGAAATTGCCATTCGTATTTCGCGTGCTGCTACAGAGTTGCATATACCTACGGTGGCCATTTTTACTTATGAAGATAGATATTCATTACATAGGTATAAAGCTGATGAGGCTTACCAGGTAGGTGCGGATACTGATCCGTTAAAGCCATACCTGGATATTGATGAGATCATACAGGTGGCTTTGGATTGTGGGGCAAACGCAATACATCCTGGTTATGGTTTTTTGTCTGAGAATGCAACTTTTGCCCGTAAGTGTGGTGAAAAGGGTATCATCTTTATAGGTCCCCGCCCTGAGGCAATGGCGGCACTTGGAGATAAGGTGACTGCAAAAGAAGTAGCTAAAAAGGCAGGTATACCGCTTATAGAAAGTAATGTAGGTGAGCTGAATGATATAGAGACGGCACTGAGTGAGGCTAATCGTATCGGCTATCCGTTGATGCTCAAAGCGGCATCGGGCGGAGGTGGTCGTGGTATGCGTGTGGTGCGCAGCGATGAGGATCTTAAAAAATCATTTCCTGAGGCGAGGAGTGAAGCGAAGAATGCATTTGGTGATGATACAGTGTTTCTTGAAAAATTCGTAGAACGCCCTAAGCATATTGAGATTCAGATAGCAGCAGATAGCTTTGGTAATATCGTGCATCTTTATGAGCGTGACTGCTCTGTACAACGCCGTTTTCAGAAGGTGGTAGAGATGGCGCCATCGGCTACGTTAAGTCAGGGCGCGCTGGATAAGCTTTACACTTATGCAGTAAATATTGCAAAGGCGGTAAACTATAACAATCTTGGTACGGTTGAATTCCTGGTGGATAGTAATGAAAATATTTACTTCATTGAAGTAAATCCGCGTATACAGGTAGAGCATACGGTTACCGAAATGATTACCGGCGTTGACCTTATAAAGACTCAGATATTTATTGCATCTGGCCACAAACTATCTGATCCTGAGATCGGATTGGGCGACCAGAACAAGATACCTAAAATTGGTTTTGCCATACAGTGCCGTATAACAACAGAAGACCCTACGAATGATTTCAAGCCTGATTATGGCACCCTCGTTACCTACCGCAATGCAACCGGTTTTGGCGTAAGACTTGATGAGGGCAGCACTTACCCGGGTATGAAGATCAGCCCGTTCTTCGACTCGATGCTGGTAAAGGTGAGTACTTCCGGTAATACACTGAGAGACGCTACGTTGAAGATGCACAGGGCGCTGCGGGAATTCCGTATACGCGGGGTTAAGAACAATATTCCGTTTCTTGAAAATCTGATCACTAACGAAGGATTTATCTCGGGGAATGCAACTGTGAATTTTATACAGGAGCACCCGGAATTATTCAACATATCTGAGCGCCAGGATAGGGGTACAAGAATGCTGGGCTACCTGGCTGATGTGACTGTAAATGGTAATCCCGACGTAAAAGTAAAAGACGCTAACAAAGTATTTGAGAAGCCGATATTGCCACCGGTTGATACACATCAGCCGTATCAGAAAGGCACGAAAGACCTGTTGACTGAGCTTGGTCCGGATAAATTCAGCGAATGGCTGAAGAACGAAAAGAAGATACATTATACCGATACTACCATGCGCGATGCGCACCAGAGCTTGCTGGCTACGCGTATGCGCAGCTGGGATATGCTAAAGGTAGCTAAGAGCTTTGCTATTGCATTCCCACAAACATTTAGTCTGGAAGTATGGGGTGGTGCTACTTTTGATGTGTGCATGCGTTTCCTTAATGAGGATCCATGGAAGCGACTGGAGGCAATACGTGCTGCTGCACCCAACATACTGTTGCAGATGCTTATACGCGGTTGTAATGGTGTGGGCTATGCAGCATATCCCGACAATCTGATAGAGAAATTTGTAGAAAAATCGTGGGAGAAGGGTGTGGACATATTCCGCATATTCGATTCGCTTAACTGGATGCCGAATATAGCGCCATGTATAGAAATGGTGCGTAAACGTACCGGTGGATTAGCAGAAGGTTCGCTGTGTTATACCGGTGATATAATGGATCCTAAGCGCACAAAATATACTTTAGAGTATTACCTGCGCCTGGCAAAAGATCTTGAAAATGCAGGTGCGCATATACTGGCCATCAAAGACATGTCAGGATTGTTGAAGCCATATGCGGCGAAGGAATTAATAGAAGGATTGAAAGATACTGTTAAGCTTCCAATACACCTGCATACGCATGATACATCGGCACTGCAACCTGCTACTTACCTGATGGCAGTAGAAGCGGGTGTAAACGTAATAGATTGCGCATTAGGTTCATTATCTGGTCTGACATCGCAGCCTAATTTCAACTCGATCGTGGAGATGATGCGATTCCACGAGCGTGAAAATCCGTATGACGTTAAACTACTTAACCAGTTCAGTACGTATTGGGAAGCAGTACGCGGCTACTATTATCCGTTTGAAAGTGGGCTGATGGCGAGCACTGCCGAGGTATTCCATCATGAGATACCAGGTGGCCAGTATAGTAACCTGAAACCGCAGGCAATAGCGCTAGGGTTGGGTGATAAATTTGAGCAGATCAAAGACATGTATGCTACTGTAAATGACATGTTTGGAGACATAGTGAAGGTAACGCCGAGCTCAAAGGTTGTTGGCGATATGGCACAGTTCATGGTGGCTAACGGATTGAGTAAGGAAGACGTGATGGAGAAGGGCGAGAACATATCATTCCCCGAATCTGTACAGCAGTTCTTTATGGGTGAAATAGGTCAGCCTGAAGGTGGATTCCCTAAGCAGTTGCAGGATATCATTCTTAAGAACAGAACGCCATTTAATGACAGACCTAATAAGCACTTACCGCCGATAGATTTTGATGTGGAGCTGGCGGCTTTCAAGGCCAAGTTTGGCGAGGATCTGAACCTGTGCGACTTCCTTTCTTACAAGTTCTATCCAAAGGTCTATGAGGACTATCTGAAGTTTGTTCGCTTGTATGGAGATGTGTCTGTAGTACCTACAAAGTATTTCTTCTACGGCATGAAGGAAGGGCAGGATACTACTATTGAGATAGCTAAGGGAAAGACGTTGTTGATCCGCTTGCTGAGCATAGGTAACATTGATGAAAAAGGCAATAGAACTGTGTTCTTTAAACTTAACGGTCAGACACGTAATATAGAAGTACGTGACAGGGCTGTGAAAGTAGAGCACAGGGAAAATAAGAAGATAGATAAGGCCAATGATAAACAGATAGGTGCTCCTCTTCAAGGAATGCTGAGTAAGTTATTGGTTAAGAAAGATGAAGTGGTGAAGAAGAATCAGCAGCTATTTATCATTGAAGCTATGAAGATGGAAACCATCATCACTGCGCCTGTTGATGGGGTGATAAAGCATATAGAACTTACCGGAGGGACGTTAGTGAATACCAATGATCTGGTGGTGGAGCTGGGATAAATTGGTGATGAGAATTTGAAAATAGCATACAGTTAAAACTGTATGCTATTTTTTTGCTAACATCTTAAATCATGTAACTTTACTAAAACTCAGTAGTATGTCTGTAACATATCATGTGACTATCAAGAAAGAGTATGCGGAGGCTGTTTTAGCTGATCTGGAAAAGATGGATGCGGTGCAACTTTCTAAAGAGGAGGATACAGAAGTGCCTGAATGGCAGAAGGAAGCGGTTCGCAGAACCAGAAAGGCGATACAAGAAAACCCATCATTATTAGTAGACGAAAAGACAGCGTTTAAGATGTTAAATATTGATTGATGGGTGTGTATAAATTAATATTTGCTTCTGATTTCTTTGAGGATCTGGAAAAAGCAGCGCAGTATTACGAAGAGATTTCTATAGAAATTGAATATAGGTTTAGGGTCGCGGTAAATGATCAGGTAAAACTATTAAAGGAAAATCCGCTAGTAAAATCAATCAGGTACGACGATGTTCGTTTTGCGAGGGTTGAAAATTTTCGGTATGCAATTCATTATTCTGCAGATGAAATTAATTTAGAAGTGTCAATATTCAGGTTGCTTTCCGATTATCAAAACCCAGATAAATATTGGCAGAAGAGATGGTAGTTACTATAAGAGTGAAAAACAGATGGTTGCTTGCTTTATTTAGCATCATTTCTTTCAGCGGGATAGCTCAAACAAGTAAACATCCAATTAAGACGGGAAGTGATGCACAATTGGATTCCACCTTCTATAGTGTACCCGATTTTTATTCTGCATCGCCACGTTTTAGCAGGGATACCATGTTTATATTCAGGTGCTACGATAAGCACGACAGCCTGATAAAATATGTAAATGATTATGAGCAGGTACGTTACTATTCAGAATTTAAAGAATACACTGATTCCTTTCATACCTATAAGGACACTAATGGCGTTAAGCAATTCTTGCCTGTCAGTACCATCGTACGCAGGTATGACAGGGTAGCCAGAGACAAATGGATGTGCATACAGTATCCCGGCAATAAGTACACTGAATTAAGAGCCAACCGGGCGGAAGACGCCGGGAGCACAATGATCTTTATAGACAAGACCGGCGATGGTGTTGCAGATTGGGTAAGAGTATTTAACTATTATAAAACCACCGAAGTCGGTCATTGATCAAGACCACTCTGCAATTAGTTTTTCCGTATTAACTATGTTGCCGGTAATGTCTGCAAGCTTTGCAATAACACGTTCTACAAGCGCATCGGGGCAAGACGCACCCGAGGTGATCATAACTTTTATTGGCGTAAAGACAGGAAGATACCCTTGGGTAGTTTCCTCCTGATGAGTGTGCATATTATAGTGTCTGATCTCGTTTGCTGAAACAATGCAATGTTCGTCGCTGATATAATAAGTAGGCAGTTTTAGTTCGCAAAGCTCCACAAGGTGAGATGTGTTTGAGCTGTTGTATCCTCCAATAACGATGGCAAAATCAGCATCCGTTTCCAGCATTCCTGCTACTGCACTCTGATTGTCGTTGGTGGCATAGCAAAGCGTATCACGGGTATCAGCAACGCGCTCACTTGCTTTGTTTGACGGTGTACCAAAATGGTCGAGTGTAGCCTCACGCAGATAGTCGGCAATAGCTTGTGTTTCACTGGCCAGCATGGTTGTCTGGTTGACTACTCCAATACGTTCCAGGTCTTTAGTAACATCAAATCCTTCGGAAAATTGTCCTTTAAAATCTTCGTAAAACTGATCAGCAGGGAGCGATCGTGAAATATACTGGCCCAGTAATTCCGCCTGGCTCATATCTTTCACTACTATAGTAGGGGTGTGTGCTTTACTGTGTGAGAAAGTTGCTCTTGTCTCTTCATGTCCCGGTTTCCCGTGAACAATGATCGTATAGCCGTCATCGCCAATCTTTCCTGCACGATTCCAGACCTTTTCTACAAATGGGCAGGTTGTTTCGTAGAGGGTAGGATTAATGCCTCTTTTGCGTAGGATCTCTTCCGTTTCCAGCGTAGTGCCAAATGCCGGAATAATAACGACATCTTCAGGTGTCAATTCATCCCAGCCCATAAGCATTTTGCCTTTGGTGTCCATGATGAATTGTATGCCCAATGCCTGCAGATCTGCATTTACGCCCGGATTATGGATCATTTCGCTCAATAAGAAAATACGCTTACCCGGATTTTCTTCAACAGCCCGGAACGCGATCTCAATTGCATTTTCCACACCGTAGCAAAAGCCGAAATGACGAGCCATGATTATATGCAAAGAACCTAACTCCAGGACAGTTGGAGTGAAGTCTTTCTTCATCTTATCATCAGCTTTTCTTTTCTGTTTTATTGCTGTTACCAGCGGGCTGCGGTAGTGTACCGGGACATTGAATGATTTCATCTGATAGCAAATTTATGAAATGCCTTGTTAATGAAAGAATAAGGATAGGCGTAAATTACAGGTTGTCTGAATAAATAAATGGCTGTAACTGCTATCTTTATAGAATGAGGAAGATACTTTTACTGGCGTTTGCTATACTATTTGTTCATATTCATTGCGGTGCCCAAAATGGCCCCAATGAGCAATCGCTTTTGTGGCGAATAAGTGGTAATGGGCTGGCAAAACCATCTTATCTTTTTGGCACTATTCACCTGATCTGTCCTGAAGATTATTTGTGGACCGATAAGATGAAGCAAAGTCTGTCGGCGTGCGAAAAGGTTTGTTTTGAGATGGACCTGGACGATACCAAGTTGATGATGTCTGCCAGTAATGGTTTTATTGCCACTGATGGGCGGAAGCTTAAAGATTATTACACACCCGAGCAGTACCAGCAGTTGAAAAAATTTATGAAAGACTCGGTAGGAATGGACATTGGTATGTTGCAGCAAATGAAACCAATAGCACTGGAAAGTATCATTAGCATGAAGACTACCAAATGCATGAACCCTGTGTCTTACGAAGAGACTATAATGAAGACTGCAAAGGCCACGGAAATGGAAGTTTTGGGTCTTGAAGATCCATCGGAGCAGATAGGAGCATTAGATAGTATGCCGTCTGATAGTGTGGCCAAAGAGGTTTTTGAAGGTGTGCGGGATTTTACAAAGAATAAGAAAGAGTATAATGACATGGTTATGGCCTACAAAAAGCAGCAATTGACTGTGCTTTACGATAAGATAACAACCGTTAAGGGGCAGGGCGATGATATGCGGGTATTACTTGATGACAGGAATAAGCGATGGATTGGCAGGATGACGGTTAAGATGAATAAAAATTCAATATTTTTTGCTGTAGGTGCAGGGCATCTGCCTGGGAAAACGGGGGTGATCAATTTGCTGCGAAGTGCAGGGTATAAAGTGGAGGCCGTTTTGTAAACTGCTTAGTAATAGCGAAAATTATAGAATAAAAAAATAGAATTGTTTTTGATGTTTATATAGTTTTTTAAGTATTTTTAGTAAAACAACTATAAAATGAAAAAATTAACTACTCTATTATCATTATTTCTGCTGATCGGGTCATTCAGCGGGAAAGCCCAGATATTCTGGGTGGAGAACTTTGAAAGCGGCTCAACAGCTGGTGCACTGATAACTTCTTATGGTGGCTGGACATTAAGCGTCACGGGAACTGAAGGAGCCGATCCCAATGTCTTTTATGTAAGCTGTGCGGAAAATGGACATACTGCAGGCGGATGCGGCACGGCCTGTGCTACAGGAGCAACAGTTACCGGCGCCTCGCTTCATATTGGAGCTAACCCGTCATCAATTACAGGTGGCGATAATGGAGCCACTTATGATGCTGGTGGTCTTTGCGGAATTATTGCTTGTCCGCAAACTGATCGCCGGGCTGAATCTCCAACAATAAATTGTACAGGTAAAATTAATATCACTCTTGCATTCAATTATATTGAAAATGGACAAGGTACTTCAGATGATGCAAGCGTATATTATTCTGGTGACGGAGGTACTACCTGGAGCCTCTTGGTAAATACTCCCAAAACCACACTTTGCAGTGGGCAGGGATTGTGGGCGCACTATTCAATAGCATTGCCAGTAAGTGCTAATAACAATCCGAACGTAAAGATTGGTTTCAGGTGGGTAAATAACGATGACGGTGTCGGCACCGACCCGTCTTTTGCAGTTGATAGTGTTAATTTATCTACGCCGTCAACTACTACAGGTGTGAATGCGTCGTTTACAAAAAGTGCTACTACTATTTGTGAAGACAGTTGTATCACGTTTACCAGCACTTCTACGGGTACTATTGATAGTATCCGCTGGATAGTTCCTGGTGCAAGCATTTCAACATCCACTACTTCTCCATTTACTACTTGCTTCCCTGCTTCGGGGTCATCAAGTATAGCTTTGCTGGTGTATGGTGGCCTCAGTTTCGATTCTGCAATGGCTACCATTACGGTTAATCCCGCTCCGCACCCGGTAATTACGGCAACAGGGCACACTTTAACTGTAAGCGGAACCTATACTACCTACCAATGGACAAAAAATGATACTGCGATTGTTGGTGCAACAAACAATACATACACTTATACAGGAACAGGTAGTTTCCAGGTGATCGTAGATTCTGGTGGCTGTAAGGGCGCCTCAAATGCTATCGTGCATACTTTAGGTGTAGTAGAGATTGCTTCGACAGATAATCGTTATGCAGTAGCTCAATCTGGTAATGATGCCTTTACCTTATATGCATCACAGATACTAAATGCCAACCTTGATGTTCGCGTTTATGATGCGACAGGCCGGTTACTGCTACAGGACAACTGGACCGGCGGATCGGACAGGAAGCAATTTCACGCTCCAGGCCTGACCTCAGGAATATATATTATAAGGGTAGGCAATACTGATGGCTCTACCGTATTGAAGTGGCTGAAACAATAATTTTTATTTTATATGACAAGATGTGCCACACTTTTGAAGTGTGGCACATCTGTTTTGACCCATACCGCTGCTTTATTATTATCTTTGACATGTTATGGAAGAAAATAAAAGGCAAAAACAGGTTGGGCAACTGATCGCTGAAGAAATGAGTGATATCTTTCAGAAGGAAGGAATAAACATAATAGAAGGCGGTATGGTGTCTATCTCCAAGGTGATGGTGACGCCGGATCTGTTGGAAGCGAGAGTGTACCTTAGCTTTTTCAAGATCAAAAATGCTACTGACCTGCTGCATAAAATAACCGATAGAACAGGCGAATGGCGTAAAGCATTAGGATCGAGGGTAAAGAACCAATTGCGTAGAATTCCTAATCTTACGTTTTATGAAGATGATACGCTGGACCACGTTGAAAAGATGAATGACATTTTCAAAAAAATAGAAGAGGAGCGCCTGGCGCGTGAAGCCTCTAAGGGAAATACTGGTGAATAGAGCCATGATATGGACGATTGCTGCCCGATACTTTCGTGGCAAGGGCACTGCTAATGCGGTGCCTTTGCTTTCGCGTATCAGCATGGCTGCAATAGCGGTATGCAGCGCTGCAATGATCGTAGTGTTCTCAGTATTCAATGGCTTTGACGCTTTTGTAAAAGACAATCATAAAGCCTTTTGTCCCGATATTAAAATATCAATAGTAAGAGGCAAGTTCTTTCCTACTTCTGCAATAGGGCTTGATGAAATAAAGAAGATCAATGGTGTACTGTTTGTATCTCCCGTTATTGAAGATAATGCACTTGCGGGTGATGGCGATGAAATGACCGGCAGTTCCAAACAGCAGAAAGTAGTGATAGTGAAGGGTGTGGAGAATAGCTATTTTAAAGTAAACCGGCTTGGTGATTATATTATAGAGGGAGTGGATAGTGTTTCGGGAGGAGCGATGAACACAGCCATTTTGGGCGTAAGTGTTGCCGACGCCTTACGTTCGGGTGTGGAGAATTCATTTAATTATGTGCAGCTATACTATGCCAATCCAGAAATAGCTAACCCGGAAACTGATCCGCTCAACGCATTGCAATCGCTGAAAGTTCATCCCGCAGGCATTTTTAATGTTGACGAAGAGTTTGATGACAAGTATGTTATAGCACCCCTGGTGCAGGTGCAAGAGTTACTACATGCACAAGGTAAATATTCATCAATAGAGATAAAAGCAGATTCTACAAAGATCGGTGACATAAAAAAAACGCTGCAACAAAAACTGGGCAATACCTTTAAAGTAGAGGATATAGCCGATCAGAATAAAAACCTTTACGCCATGATGGGAGGTGAGAAGTGGATCATTTACATGATACTGCTTTTTGTGCTGCTTATCGCTTCATTCAACATGGTAGGGGCATTGTCTATGCTGGTAGTGGGTAAACAAAAGGACATCGCTATTTTGCGGGCAATGGGCGCCACGCCTGGTTTGATCCGCATGGTGTTCTTACTTGAAGGGGTGTTGTGGTCGTCGGCAGGAGGAATAATAGGCATTGCCCTTGGGTGTACCGTATGTTTTTTGCAACAGCACTTTGAACTGATAAAACTGAGAGGCAGCTTCCTTATGAGTGCCTTCCCGGTAAAGCTTGTATTCGCTGATTCCCTGTTGGTAATAGTTACTATAATGGGCATTGGATTTCTTGCGGCCTGGTATCCCGCGATCAGAGCCAGTAATTCTTCAAGCCTTAACCTGAAAAGCGATTAGTCGTTTTCCGCCATCCCCTAATAATTCTTTACTTTGCAATCTATGTACACGCAACAGGATGAAATGCGCCTTTATGAACAGGCCAAGAACTTACTGACGGAACCCGCAGGCATGAAAGTGCAGGAGGCAATTGACCAGTTGAAAGAGGTGATCAACTATGCGGACTGGAAATACTATGTACAGAGTAATCCGGTACTGGCCGACCAGGAATATGATGCTTTATTCAAGCTGTTAAAACATACAGAAGATAAGAACCCGGAATTAGTTTCGGCCGATTCGCCAACTCAGCGTATAGCCAAGGGTATAAGTGAGCGTTTCCCTACGGTGAGCCACCTGGTGCCCATGCTTAGCCTTGATAATACCTATAATGCGGATGATCTTAATGATTGGGACAGGAAGTGCAGAGAACTTGCAGGTGCCGATGTACTTGAGTACTGTGTAGAGCCCAAGTATGATGGCGCGAGTGTATCGCTTATCTATGAGAATGGCGCACTGAGCAGAGGAGCTACCCGCGGAGACGGGATAATGGGTGAAGATGTGACAATCAATGTACGCCAGATAAAATCATTGCCTCTCTCCGCTACTTTGGTGGCAAAGGGCGTAGAACAGATAGAGATAAGAGGTGAGGTGGTGATACACAAAAATGTATTTGAAGCGTTCAACAAACAGCGTATGGCCGAGGGGCAGCCGCCATTGGCCAATCCCCGCAATGCAGCATCGGGTACATTGAGAATACTTGATCCGGCTGAGGTGCGCAAACGCGGACTGAGCGCTATTTTGTATCACATAAGTGATTATACCTTGGCGCCGGGTGGAACCAGGCCAGAAGGATTGGATACCCACTATAATTCATTGCAGTGGTTGTATAATATGGGTTTCCCTACGCCTGCCAAAGAGATGAAGGTGTTCACACATATTGATCAGGTAATAGCCTATTGCAGTGAGTTTGAACAGCAAAGAGACAGCTTGCAATTTGAAGTAGATGGCCTGGTGATAAAGGTGAATAGTTTTGCAATGCAAGAGCGTATGGGGATGACATCTCACCATCCGCGCTGGGCCGTAGCGTATAAGTTTAAGGCCAGGCAGGCTACCAGTAAATTGCTTAGAGTAGAATACCAGGTAGGTAGGACCGGGGCTATAACACCTGTGGCTAAGATAGAGCCTGTGCCTATTGGCGGTGTTACAGTTTCATCAGTCTCGTTGTTTAATGAAGATGTGGTAAGAGAGAAAGATGTGCGTATAGGCGATACTGTATTGGTAGAGCGGGCAGGTGATGTTATCCCCTATATAGTAAAGCCGCTTACAGAGCTGCGTACAGGCAATGAGGAGGTTATACAATTCCCTAAGAACTGCCCCGTATGTGTGTCTGAACTGGAGAAACAACCTGAAGAAGCAGCATGGCGTTGTATCAACATCAATTGTCCGGTGCAGGTGGCTGAGCGGATGATACACTATGTGAGTAAAGATGCAATGGATATACGCAATCTGGGTGGTGCCAATATTCAGAAATTTTATGAGCAGGG
>CANBQQ010000014.1 GCA_947371715.1 Flavipsychrobacter stenotrophus | reverse complement strand
GCGGAATAGTTGTGGAATTCCTTCAAATCGAATGCTGGGCGTAGTCTCTGACTACGTCCTGGCGGTCGCCGGTCTCCCGACCGGCTCATCGGGCCGGTTCTCTTTGAGAGCACTAAGCAACAACTCCCATCCCTTTGTTCGGCGTAGTCTTCAGACTACGTCATCGCGGTCGGCAATCTTCAGATTGCCGCAAAGTGCCATACTATAACAGCAACAAACACATCGCAACAAAACACCCATGTGGTAGAGACGCATAATTGCGTCTCCACAGCAGCCAGACAAAGCACAAAACACAAAAAAAGGTCGGAACCACAGCTCCGACCTTAATATAAAAAACGTTACACAATCAACTTACTTTCTTCCCATTTCCTTCTACCCTCACCCTTTATCACATGCCTTTCACTATGATAAGAAGATCGAACCAACGGACCGCTTTCTACATAATCAATACCCATGTTATAGCCGGCTTCACGGTACTCAGCAAACTCATCGGGGTGTACAAAACGAACTACAGGCAGGTGCTTCTGTGTCGGCTGCAGATATTGGCCCAGTGTTACCACATCAATTCCATTATCAGCAAGATCTTGCAGAGACTGCAATACCTCATGCTTCTCCTCACCCAGGCCCAGCATTATGCCGCTTTTGGTACGCATACCGCCATCTTTAAGGCGGCGAAGCGCTTCCAGGCTGCGGTGATACTTAGCCTGTATCCTCACCTTCTTAGTGAGCCTTTCTACAGTCTCCAGGTTATGAGATACAACTTCCGGTGCTACATCAATGATGCGCTGCAGGTTATCCCAGTCACCTCTGAAATCCGGTATCAAAGTTTCCAATGTAGTTTCAGGATTCAGTGCGCGAACGGCTTTAATAGTATTGGCCCAAATGATAGACCCACCATCTTTCAGTTCGTCTCTGTCTACAGAAGTAAGCACGGCATGCTTCACCTTCATCAGGTGAATGGCCTCAGCCACACGCTGCGGCTCATCCCAATCCACAGGCTCGGGGCGGCCGGTAGCCACCGCACAGAAACCGCATGAACGGGTACAGATGTTACCCAGTATCATAAAGGTAGCAGTACCCTCTCCCCAGCACTCACCCATATTAGGGCAATTGCCACTCTCACATATAGTATGTAGTTTGTGGGTATCTACCAGGCCACGTACATGGCGGTAGTTCTCACCTATCGGCAATTTTACGCGAAGCCAGTCCGGCTTCTTAACACGCGTGTCAGCTTTCACATCAACTGAACTGATTATCGGCAATTCTTGCATATCAGGGTGCAAATTAGGCCAAAATGGGCATAAAAAGTATAATTAAATGGGCAAACCGGGAAAGAGAAAATCTATATTAAGTAGAAAGTATAGAGTAGAAAAACCAACACTGGTCGAAGCGTCCCGCTTCGTCCCACAACATGCAAGCGTCTCGCTTGCGAAAGAAATCATTTAGGATCCACCCACTCGGACCTATATCTTGCCCTGTATTCGCTATCAGTTATTTCCTTTGGTCGATATTATTTCGCCGGTAGCAGTATCAATAACAGTGACAATAACCATCTCTGCCTTCTTTTTCTTTTTACGAATCGTTCTATCCCTATCACTTCCCATAATAGGCATGTAGCCCATAGCGGCAAAAGACAAAACGATCAGCATGCAAACGATACAAATATTGACAATAGATTTCATAGTACGGGATTGGGCTACACTTTCAGGTTTCAATTGTCACTCAAAGCGCCTACCAACGACGACCAAACTGGAATGAAACAAAGAGATCGTAAAATGCAGATGTCGGCTTTTGGTTAGCCATTAGCATTACAGGTGTAGAGTAAAATTCTGCATTGACACCGGCTTCTACGCCGATCACATTTTTCCTGTTAGCTGAGAAATCAAAATGCAGTGCCGATTTAAGGTGGCCGCCCGGTACGAACTGAATTTCATTCATACCCTTACTAAAGCCGGAGTTGCCCTGTATAATGCGCTCATCAAGGAAGTCAGACTGGTTGATGTCTGTGTACTTAATGCTTTGAGATCCACCTACCAGTGTTATGTAATAGGGCTTCAGCAATCCTAACGCAAAACCACCGGTTGTGGCCCAGTGAATAGCTACACACCCGGGATCAGGCTTGCCCGCTATCAACTTACGATAACCCAGGCCGATCTTCAGCGCATAAAAATTATTCACTTTACCATATATGTAAGTGCTGGAGCTCCTGTTACTGATGGTCTGACTCTTTACTTTTTCTTCTTTAGGATCTTTCTTTTCCGTGAATTCGGTTTGCAAATAGAGCACATTATGAAACATATCTACCCGCTTCATATCATTGGTCTTAGCCTTACCCCAGTCGGTGTATACGCTCCAGCCATTGGTATTCACCCTCAGTCCAAAACTCAATTCGTTACGAATTGGCTTAGGCAATTTAACTGGTCTTGGCTTCGCTTTCGGCGGTTCCGGTTGCTCTATTTTTTTGGTAGAATCAGATGAAAACACAACTTGCTGGGCATAGCTTACGCTACTCAAGCTTAATAAACCAATAAACGCCCCAAGTACCTTGTTCATATGAATAGATAATGATCTGAATTTCTACCGCACATTATTAATTAAACTAAATTACAACTTTATCTTTGAATCAACAATGTATCAGTAATTTTAACAAAAAAAATCAGGCCATGACCTCTAAAGTAACATACACCGGCGACCTCCGCACTACCTGTACCCATTTGCGTTCGGGCAGCACCATAGAAACCGACGCACCGGTAGATAACCACGGTAAAGGTGAGCGCTTCTCCCCTACCGATCTGCTGGCTACAGCACTGGCATCGTGCATGGTTACCACTATGGGCATTGCGTGTCTTACCCACAATATCAATATCGACGGTATGGAATGTGATGTGGAAAAGATAATGGTAGCCAACCCAAGGAAGGTAGGCGAAGTAAAGATAGACATGCGTTTCCCTCAGAGTAGTCCATTTACAGACAAGGAAAAGAAGATACTGGAAACAGCCGCCATCAACTGCCCTATAATGGAAAGCCTGCACCCCGACTGCAAAAAAACTTTGAATATTACGTGGCCTGCCTGATAATGTTCAGGCCCACAGTACATTCCAGGCACCGACGGTTGGTGCAATAATTATTGTACAACTGTATCAGTGCCTGGCTTTGGGCTGCATTTTCAGCCTCCCAGCCATTTTCGGCCCATAGTGTGGTTATGTTGTTCTTTTCGGCAGGCACAGCTTCCAGCAGGTTCAGCGCCCGCTCTCTCAGCGACTCAGCCCCCTGCCTCGATGCATATAAGAACTGTATAGGCGCTATCGTGTTGATGATGATATTCTGGATAGATGACTTACCCAATGTTTTAGTGCCGGGGCCGGTGTGCACTTCATCAAACCTGAAGTGATCACTCCAATAATCACTGGCAGTTACATCCAGCAATGGTTCCACTTCTTTTATTGAATGCGTTTCTATGATCCGCGAAAACAAGTGTTCCGACTTATGTATCAACATGGCAAACTGCGCAATTCTTACAGTTGGAAAATTGGCAGGGCGCATCCTTAAGAATTTCCAGAGGTGAGCCGATATAGGTGACAACTTATACTTCTTTCTCAGGTAGTTATATTCGTCCTGTAGTTTTTCAGGATAGTCGTCCATAAACGCGGTATTGAGCATACCCGCCTGACCAAATAACAAGGCCTCTATCTGTTGCAGATTTTCCCGGTGCCTGCCCAATACATTCAATGGTATGGACTGAGCCAATAGCAGGAATGGCGTGGCATTGGTCTTAAAGCCAAAATTGGCAGCCATCCGCCAGTAGAGCAGGTTACGCCAGTCTTCTGCCGAGTTTTCCAGCATCACATTCCATTCGCCCAGCTTATGTTCCCAGCGCTCCGCCAGCAGCCTGGTCAACCATCCTTCTTTGGTTATTGATCTTACTTTATCATGTTGACCGGCACAAGGGAGCTTATTACGAATGTCCATCAAACCTTCATAGTGGCGCATCACATAGCCGGGTATCTTGCCGTCCAGCACCAATACCGGAGTATTAACGGCCACACCATCAACATCATTGTCATACACTACATGCAGCGCCAGGTTATGGTAGGCAGCATTATGCTGATGGCCATGCTTAAGCCAGTCACTGCTTTTAAGGTGCAGTTCTACATTACCAACAAGAATGGTCTTACCAATTTTTATGCGTGCCTCCAGAAAATCGGGGCCGGCATCTTTATTAAGTTTACCGGGATGAATGATGGTCAGCGATTCGCCATCGGTGGTTGTAAGGTCAGTAACCTGGTATAGAGAGTGTTGCCAGATGAACTGAAATAAAGCTTCTGTCATGTGTCAAGGTTTTCAAGGCAATAAGAAATGGATCAGCTTTCAGTAAAATCGAGATCCTTACCAAAGGTCTCTTCAGTCATAAACACCGCTATGGTACTGATGGTCATAACAATAACACCTGTTATAGCACCGGCATCTATAAAACTGAATCCCCATCTCTTTTGCAGCGCAGTAAACAGGAATACGATAATAGGCAATGAGCCGCGCACCATATTAGGCACTGTAGTTGCTGCGGTAGCGCGCAGGTTAGTACCAAAATGCTCTGCCGCCATAGTAACAAATAAAGCCCAAAAACCTGTACCAAATCCCATAAGAGCACATATCATGTACATGTTGCCGGCAGTACCATTCTGCTGCCTGAAGTACAATACAATACTGACAATGGTAATGGCGTAAAATATGTATAGTGCTTTCTTCCTGCTTTTCAGCACATGGCTCACCAGCCCTATCAATACATCAGCAATGGAAATAGCCACATATGCATACATAACAGCCTTACCCGGAATGATAGCTTCGCTGATATTGAACTCTTTACCAAACTTGTCTGAAACCTGAATCAGCAGCCCGATCACATACCAGGTAGGTAAGCCGATAAGCACGCTTAGAATGTACTTTTTTGCACGCTTTTTCTTCGTAAAGAACATAAAAAAGTCGCCCTTTCTTACATTGCTCTTCTGCACCTGTGTATACATCCCCGATTCAAAAACGCTGACACGTAATGCAAGCAACGCCAGACCCAGACCTCCGCCGATGTAAAAACAGACTCTCCAGTCGAATAACTGTGATATGAAGTATGCAGCCACCGCACCGGTAAGTCCGATACCCGCTACCAAGGATGTTGCTATCCCTCTTTTCTCTTTAGATATGAGCTCACTTACCAATGTAATACCTGCACCCAACTCACCAGCCAAACCTATGCCTGCAATAAACCTGCAGATCTGGTATTGTTGTATGGTCTGTACAAACCCATTGGCAATGTTAGCCGCTGAATAGAGAAGAATAGAACCAAATAACACACTTAGCCTGCCCTTCTTATCACCTAAAATCCCCCAGAATATGCCACCTAATAACAGGCCATACATCTGTACACTCATTATTTCAAGTCCGGTATTTACGGCTTTATCACCCGTTAACCCCAGACTCAACAAGCTGGTGTTACGCACCATTCCAAATAAAAGCAGGTCATAGATATCAACAAAATAGCCTAATGCCGCCACTAAAACGGGGATACTTAGTAAACCGATTGACTTGCTTTGATTCATGAGTGTGCGTGTAGGACTTTGTGGTTCTTATGGTTCTTATGGTTCTTATGCTTCTGTAGCAGGCTTCTTCTTACCGAAGAACATCTTAAACAATACCGGCCCGGTAGTTACTATAACCAGACCAATAACAATAACCTCAAGGTTCTTCTGTACCCAGGTTATATTGCCCAAAAGGAAACCGGCCATGATCATGCTGATCACCCATGCCAGACAGCCAAGAATGTTATAGTAAACAAATTTTTTGTAGTTCATATCCACCATGCCACCTACAATAGGCGCGAAAGTGCGAACGATAGGTAAAAAGCGAGCGAAGAATATGGCCATTCCACCCTTTTTCTCATAAAAATCATGAGCCTGGTGAATGTATTTTTTCTTGAAAAGCATACTATCAGGCCGCTTCATAAGAATGTGCCCAAACTTACTTCCGTACCAATAACCAATAATATTCCCTACAACACCCGCAAATGTGATGAGACTAACCCAATAAAGCAGGTCGATGTATACATTACCAAACTTAGTAAGAGAATTAGCTATGATAACGCCTGTAACAAATAACAATGAATCGCCCGGAAGAAAGAAGCCGACGAAAAGGCCGGTTTCAGCGAAGATAATAAACATGACCACATACAGGCCACCATGTGCCATGATCCATTCCGGCTTGATCAGTTCCCTGTAAATTTCAATTAATTGATGCATACTGTTTGTAAGTTGCCGTGAAAATATAAAAAAAAGCCGAACAACAGGAAACTGAGTTTGAACAACGTGTCAAAGTGATCTGCAAAAAAACAATCAGGATGCAGTATTACCCGTTTCTTTGCTGTTTCTTGGTCACGCTGGCAACTTCTCTGAAACAAATAGAGAAATACCAGGCCGCTATTACCAATCCCACCAACATAATGTAAAAATCATGAATGCCGGTCTTTGCGAACATCTGTAGATCTATGTCAGTAACCGCTACATCCTTTACGTTGTTCTTAAAATAATAGTAAAGTCCCCACCATAGTAATGCAACAACCGCAAATATCCAACGCTCCACACTTCTCTTCTTATAAAAATCAAGAAAATAATTCACAAGGAAACTTATCACTTGCAGTGCTAATAGCCCAAAAAATACCGTTCTGAATGAATTATCATGCTCATCAAGTACATAGAAATAATACATCAATAGCAATGTCTGCAGAGACGGGTCCACAATTTTGAAAGCAAGCAACTTATCAAAAGTGCTCTTTGGTTTAGTTTTCCTGGGCATTGGGGTAGGTATATTTTGGGCTAAAGTATATAAAAAAACAAATCCGCAAAATGATTTTGTACTGATATCCATAAATTTACAGCATGAAAGCTATGTTGTTTGCTGCCGGGTTAGGCACACGTTTGAAGCCTTTTACCAATAACGCGCCCAAGGCGCTGGCAATGGTGGGAAATAAAACCCTATTGGAGCATAACATCAATTATTTACAAAAATCCGGTATCAATGATGTAATTATCAACGTTCATCATTTTGCTGAAATGATAGAAGATACTGTGGCTAAAAATAACGGTTTCGGTAGTAATATAACTGTATCCGACGAACGGGAGGAAGTACTGGAAACCGGAGGTGGCATGAAAAAAGCTTCTTGGTTCTTCAATGCGGATGAGCCATTTGTAGTAATGAATGTGGACGTACTAACAAACCTTGACCTTAGCAAATTAATTGAGGCACATAGCAAGGTGGATTCATTGGCTACCCTGGCTGTAATGAGGCGGGATTCATCGCGTCAGCTTCTTTTTGATTACGAAATGACATTGTGCGGATGGCAGAACAATGCAACCCATGAACAAAAATCAGCGCGTTCTTTAGAAAATACTGCACCATTTGCATTTAGTGGAATACAAGTAGTGTCTCCTGCTATATGGAATGATGCACCATTTAATGGTAAATTTTCACTTATCGACCTCTACCTACACGTTGCAAAACAGCATGTGGTAAAAGGGTTTGACCACACCGGAGATACGTTTATCGATGTAGGAAAACCGGAGAGTATAGTAAAAGCAGAACTACTATTCAGATAGCACTCTATTTTATCTCTACCTTATCCCCATAATACTTAGCTTGCTTGTTGAGCAGCAGGTCTATCATCATTTTCACACGAGCCATTTTTTCACGAATAAAAACTGTAACATTATCATCGCCATCAGCAGCACAATACCCTACTGCAGTTACATTTTTCCTGTTGGCAATGTAAATGGCCCTTTCATTATGGAATTTTTGAGATATAACGGTAAAGCTTGTCTGGCCAAAAATATCCCGGCATCTTAGAATGCTATCTAAAGTTCTGAGTCCCGCATAGTCGAAAAAAATACGCGACTCAGGCACTCCTTTGGCTATCAGATCATTCTTCATAAGGAGTGGCTCGTTATAATATTGTGTGCTATTGTCGCCACTTACTATAATGTAATCCACTTTCCCGGCCATATATAAAGCTACCGCGGCCTCAATACGGTTTTGATAGTATGGGTTGATAAGATTCTTTGCTTTGTCCATAAACTTTGCCGTGCCCAGCAAAAGCCCAACCTTGTTCTTGGGTATGCGACCGATATCTTGATAGATCTGGTCACGAGTGTCACTAATAACCAAATAATTAGCCACACCAACTATTGTTAGCACAAGTAGAAAAAACACAACTAAAATATTCCGCCACTTCTTAAACGACATAGACCTCTCCGTAATTATCGGCAAGATACTCAATCAAAACCTAACTTTTTATTTGAGCTCCATAAGCGATGGCGCTTAAACTTCCGATATACATTGATTTACAGGTTTTACATGAATTATTAACATTGGTAACATTGTTTTATATCGGTGCTATTTTTTTTTCAAATCAAACCATTATATTTGTCACTTCACATTTTTTTAACAAGATTTTCAATATGACGCCATTATTTTACCTCGTACCGGGATTTGGTATCCTGGCATTGTTGTACACATTTATTAAGGGTGCCTGGGTGACCAAGCAGGAATCAGGCAATGCCCGCATGACGGAAATAGCCACTTATATTGCCGAAGGTGCAATGGCATTTCTGAAAGCTGAATATAAAATAATGAGCTACTTTGTAATTATAGCAGCTATTTTACTTGCATTTATGGGTTACAGCAGCCCTAATTCCAGTTGGATCATTGCTATTGCATTTATAGTAGGTGCATTCTTTAGTGCACTTGCTGGTTTTATAGGTATGCGTATAGCTACCAAAGCAAACGTTCGTACAGCTCATGCAGCACGTACAAGCCTTAGCAAAGCACTTGCCGTATCATTTGGCGGTGGTTCTGTTATGGGACTGGGCGTTGCGGGTCTTGCAGTACTGGGCTTGGGTGGCTTGTTCATTATCCTTAAAATGTATTTCGCACCATCAGCAGCTGTAGACAGCTCAGAAATGGAGCGTGTTATTGAAGTACTTACCGGCTTTTCACTGGGTGCTGAAAGTATCGCATTATTTGCCCGCGTAGGTGGTGGTATCTATACAAAAGCTGCCGACGTAGGAGCTGACCTCGTAGGTAAAGTAGAAGCAGGTATTCCTGAAGATGACCCGCGCAATCCTGCAACTATTGCCGATAACGTAGGTGATAACGTAGGTGACGTAGCAGGTATGGGTGCCGACCTTTTTGGTTCTTATGTTGCTACAGTATTGGCTACAATGGTATTGGGAAGAGAAACTTCTTCGGCTTCCGGAGACATGTTTGGTGGACTTGCACCGGTATTGTTGCCAATGTTGATCGCTGGTGTAGGTATAGTTTTGTCTATGATCGCTACTTTATTTGTACGCATATCAGACAACGCAGGCGTGAGTACCAGTGCTGTACAGAGAGCATTGAACATGGGCAACTATGGTTCAATTGTATTGACAGCAGTTGCCTGCTTCTTCCTTGTAAACGGAATTTTACCTGAAACAATGTCTCTTCGCGGTCATGAATTTACCCGTACCGGTGTATTCGCTGCAATACTTGTAGGTCTTGCAGTAGGTACGTTGATGAGCATGATCACTGAATTCTATACGGCTATGGGCAAACGTCCTGTATTAAGTATCATCAAACAATCTTCTACCGGTGCAGCTACCAATATTATTGGTGGTCTTGCTGTTGGTATGGAAAGTACATTCCTTCCTATATTAGTTCTTGCAGGTGGTATATATGGTGCTCACCGTTGTGCCGGTCTTTATGGCGTGGCAATTGCTGCTGCAGGTATGATGGCAACAACTGCTATGCAGCTGGCTATCGACGCATTCGGACCAATTGCCGATAATGCAGGTGGTATTGCTGAAATGAGTGAATTGCCAAAAGAAGTTCGTGAAAAAACAGACGTATTGGATGCTGTGGGTAACACTACAGCCGCTACAGGTAAGGGATTCGCGATCGCTTCTGCAGCATTGACATCGCTGGCTTTGTTTGCCGCTTATGTAGGTGTGGTTGAAAAGAACGGCTTTGCATTGAATGATGCTATCAATATCTACCATGCCGATGTATTGGCAGGTTTGTTTGTTGGTGCTATGATACCATTTATCTTCTCGTCTCTGGCTATTCGCGCTGTAGGTGAGGCCGCAATGAGCATGGTGGAAGAGGTTCGCCGCCAGTTCCGCGAAATACCGGGCATTATGGAAGGTACAGGTAAGCCTGAGTATGACAAGTGCGTTGCTATATCTACAACAGCGTCATTGAAGAAAATGATGTTGCCAGGTGCTATCGCTATTATTTCTCCATTGCTTATGGGCTTTATCTTAGGCCCTGAAGTATTGGGTGGATTCCTTGCAGGTGCTACAGTAAGCGGTGTATTGATGGGTATGTTCCAGAACAACGCCGGTGGTGCATGGGATAACGCTAAGAAATCTTTTGAGAAAGGTGTTGAGATCAACGGTGAGATATTCTACAAAAAATCAGAACCACATAAGGCTTCAGTAACGGGTGATACTGTAGGTGATCCATTTAAGGATACTTCAGGACCATCTATGAACATCCTGATCAAGCTGATGTCTATTGTAGCACTTGTTATCGCACCAACCATTTCTGTATTACATGCCAACAAAGCTGCTCATGCAGCGGCACCAGTAAAGAAAGAAGTACGTGTTGCAGGCACAATTGCTGCACCTAAGGCTACTAGGGTGTTTACTATTAACTAATTGATTTTTTTATTCATACTGTACCCTGCGCTCGATGAGTGCAGGGTATTTTTTTGCTTCTTTCTTTCTGATACCCTAACACCTGCAGGGAAAGATGCGTCTTACTTACAAACAACTACATGGCGATTCTGGTCGGCATATTAATGAACAAATAAACTACAGATATTTGCATAGTCAGCACAATTGAATTATAATTGCCTTACTTTAATATCACCCATGTAATAAAGGAGCTTTTTATATCCCGTTATGAAAAAAAAACAACCACAAGGACCCACACCTAACCATAAAGACACTCAGGAAAAACAAACTCCCGTTAGAGAGCAGGCGCCTGTAACTGCAGTTCAGCCTGAACGCAACAAAACACTTATCTCGGATAACACACTCAGAAATATATTCCTCTTTTCTATTGTCGGCATGTTGCTAACCGTATGGATAAGCGGTTTTAATATCGGTTTCCATTGCGATGAAATGGACATGAATAACTATGGTAAGGCTAACTATGCTTACTATATGACCGGAGGCAAGGACAAGAGTTTCATGGGCACTAAAAAGGAAGGTGCAGAAGTGGATTCACTGCTTAAGTACTATGGCAGCGCCTTTGAGATCATTGCTACCGGTGTTAATAAGGTAAGTGGCATGGACAAAGGCATGCATGAGTTTGATTCCCGTCACTTCATTAACCAGATATTTGGCATCCTTGCCATATTTTTTGCAGGCCTTACAGCCCGAAAGATAGCAGGTTGGCGGGCGGCGCTTTTTACCTCCTGGCTCCTCTTCCTCACCCCATCCTTTTTCGGGCATATTTTATTCAACACAAAAGACATTCCCTTCTGCGCGGGATATATAGCTGCCATATATTTCATGATCGAGTTCATGGAACAACTACCCAACCCCACATGGAAAACCACTCTTGGATTGACAGTATCCTTTGCATTTGCTACCAATACCCGTATAGTGGGCGTATTGCTGATCGCATACCTGGGCCTGTTCACTGTTTTATACCTGCTGGTCAATAAAGAACTATTGAGCAACACACTGAAAAACAGCAAAAATGTTTTGATCAAATATCTCACCATAGGTGGTGGCGGCTTCCTGCTGGTTGTCCTCACATGGCCCTACCTGCTGATGAGTCCTGTGAAAAATTTCTTCAACGCATTGGGTATATCCAGCAAGTTCCCGATGAAAGTGAATATCAATTTTGAGGGCAATGCAATCAACTCGCTTCATGTACCTATGGGTTATATTCCTAAGTTCATGTTGGTCACCATCCCTATATTTATACTATTAAGTATACTTGTTGGTGCCGCACTCTTTATAAAGAGAATGAGAGAGTATGACTGGAAAGTTGGTTTATTGTTGTTAGTTGCCACATTCTTCCCTGTTATATATGCTATTGCCAGTCATGCTGCGCTCTACTCTGGCTGGAGGCACTTTCTGTTCATCTACCCTGGCATATGCCTAATTGCCGGAATAGGGCTCAGCGAAATATCAAAATTTCTTAAAAAGCCTGCATTTCAGATCGCTTTCGTTGCACTATGCATATTGGGTATGTTTAAACCACTAGTATGGTGTATAAAGAACCATCCCTACGAGTACACCTATTTCAATGAGTTTGTTGGCAGCTTTAATAAGGCATTTTATGCTTATGACAACGACTACTGGGAAATTACTATGCGCAAAGCTGTTGACAAAATGATGTTGAACGAACCTATTGAGCAGTCTAAAGACACAGTATCAATAGCAACAAATGCCAGCGCTTTCGTGAAATATTATATCAACAGACACTATCCCAAAGCAAAAATAAAAGTCGTTCAGTCTGGCTACACCATGCGCAATTCCAACTACTGGACCTATGGTGTATTCAATTCTCTATTTGTAAAACCCGACTATCTGGAGAATTATTTTCCGCCGCCTTATGCGTACTCAGAGAACATTGATGATGTACCGGTAACAGTAATTCTTAAAGATTCAGCCAGACTAGACTGGAAGGCTGCGCTGGCACTTAAGGTGGCACATCATAAGGAGGCCGATTCACTCTATATGGCTTACATAAAGACAACGAAAGACGACAACGTAGGCCTGTATGCTTATATGGCTGTAGCTAAAGGATCGTTGAATAAGAACGACGAGGCAATAAAACTGGCAAAAAAATGCTTGGAATATCACTTGTCGCCGCTGCTCGATTACAATGCTTATTGCGCACTGGGTATAGCCTATGCCAATAAATCTGAGTGGAAAGTGAGTATTGATCACCTGAACAGGGCGATGACTTTAATGCCTAAAGAAAGTGCTGCAAAAGACATTATGAGGCAGGTATTGATGGCGCAAAGGCAAAGCCCGCCCAAACCACAATAAGAAAAAGTTTGTTGTCCGATTCATTAATTTCGGACCTTAATTAACGATATTGAAATTACCAGATCCGCTACTTAAAGACTTACGTAATATAGAAGGCTTTGATGAACCTTCTTTTCAAAAGGCCCATGAAGAGCCCTTCTCTACTTCTGTACGATTACACCCGATAAAGAAAACAGGAACCGACATTACAGGTGAATCTATACCCTGGAGTACCGGAGGTATTTACCTGTCACAAAGACCGGTGTTCACTTTAGATCCCGCCTTTCATGGAGGGGCTTATTATGTACAGGAAGCATCTTCAATGTTCCTGGAACATATATGGAATAGTGCGGTACCGCAAACCGAAGGTTTGCGGGTACTTGACCTGTGTGCAGCACCGGGAGGTAAGTCAACTCTGATAGCTTCATTGCTTACCAACGACAGCCTGCTTATCTCAAATGAAGTAATCCGGTCGAGAGCAACGATCCTCGAAGAAAACATTGTTAGGTGGGGATATACTAATAATTGGGTCACTTGTAATGACCCCAGGGATTTTACGAAACTCGGAGGCTATTTTGATGTGATAGTAATTGATGCACCTTGTAGTGGATCGGGCCTATTCAGAAAAGACCAGAACGCACTGCGAGATTGGACCGAAGCTAATGTAGACCTTTGCAGCGCCCGCCAGCAAAGAATACTGGCCGACGTATGGCCGGCATTGAAAGAAAACGGCATCATTATATACGCAACCTGCTCTTTCTCTCCACAGGAAGATGAAGATATTCTTGACTGGATAGCCGATGAATACAAAGCAGAAAGTGTGCCTGTAAGTATAAAAGACCAATGGGGAATCGTTGAAACACAATCGACAAAACACAAAATGCATGGCTACCGCTTTTTCCCGGGAAAGGCAAAAGGAGAAGGCTTTTTCATATCAGCGATACGAAAGAAAGAAAGCCCGGCAACTCTTTTTCTACGTCGTGCGAAAGCCGCAGACATGAGCAAGATAAAGCAACAGGCCGGACATCTGCTTTCAAGAGATAATATACAGTACATACAACCGGACAAAGAAAATTACAATGTTATCGCCGCTGCACATGAAGGCGACTGGCAGCTGCTACAAAAGATGTTCTATTTCCGTAGAGCAGGACTGCCATTAGGTGCACCATCTGCCAAAGACTGGATACCTGCGCACGATGTAGCATTGAGCGTTGATGCTTCTACAGCATTACCCTCCATTGACGTGAACCGTGAACAGGCCCTGAAATTCCTTAAAAGAGAGGATATGAATCTTGACAGTTCGGCAAGGGGCTGGCAAATAATTAAATTTAACAACCTGGGATTAGGTTGGATAAAATCGTTGCAGAACCGCGCCAATAACCACCTCCCAAAGAATTGGCGCATACGAATGGACATACCCGAAACTTAATATAGGATACGACATGCAAAAAGGGCATGGATTTTGTATTTTACTCGTAAATTTGCAGTCTATATGTTGAAATATTTAATTTTATTTATATGCTCATTGATTGGTGTTCAATCAATTGCCCAGGTTTCTGACAGTATTATTGCGGGCAGAAAAGGTGCGGGTCTCGTTATCACCTACCGATTGAAAGCGGGAGAAAGCGTTGCAATGATAGCTAATCGCTATTATGCGTCTCAGGAAAAGATAGAGAGCCTTAGCATGGTTGATGGCAGAAAGAAGTTACCGGTAGGCACAACACTATACATACCTGTTTCCCCGGAAAACTTTACCGCTAGTAAAGAAAGGTCGGGAATGGATAATCAGCAGGAGCTTTACTTTCATGTAGGAGAAAAGGACGACCTTGCGCTGGTAAGTATGTATGCAGGAGTAAAGAAGCAGGACATTGTGCAATGGAATAATATGCGTGGTAATAACCTTAAACAAGGTCAGAACGTGTTTATTGGCTGGCTTAAGATCATTCAGAAAGATAGTACAACAATGAATGATGGTATTGCATACCCTTCAAGAAGAGGACGTGTAGTAAATACTGATACCGGAAGGCATGCGTTTGGAG
Organism: Flavipsychrobacter stenotrophus; assembly: GCA_947371715.1. GTDB lineage: Bacteria > Bacteroidota > Bacteroidia > Chitinophagales > Chitinophagaceae > Flavipsychrobacter > Flavipsychrobacter stenotropha_C. The sequence goes on along the minus strand of CANBQQ010000014.1, from coordinate 3,659 downwards.
AATTAGACAGTATTTATAATGTGCAGACCAGAAACGGAACTAACGTGCTTAACGAAAAAGGCACTGCAGTATTTTTTGAGAAAGCAGGCAGTAACAAAATATATTTCGCATTCCACAGCACTACGCCACGAGGAGCAGTAATAAAAGTAACCAACCCTGGTACCGGCAAGACGATCTATGCAAAAGTACTGGGACCTGTTCCCGATACCAAGCAGTATGCTAATGCCGTAATAGGCATCAGCAATGCAGCAAAAGAAGCATTGGGCATTACTGAAGACAGGGCATGGTGCGAGCTCACTTATTTCCCTAACTAATATTGCTGAACCCGCGATAGGGCAGGTTCCAGGTTTGCATCATTAACTCCAGGCTTTATTAATGAAGGTTCTCATTATCCGTTTTTCCTCTATTGGCGATATTGTATTGACAACCCCGGTTGTACGATGCCTGAAGCAACAGCACCCCGAGGTAAAGGTACATTACCTTACCAAAGCTGCTTTCCAACCAATACTGGCGCATAATCCATACATTGATAAGCTCCATCTTTTCAGCGACGACCTGAATGCTGCCATTGAAGAATTGAAAACTGAGGACTTTGATTTTGTCATAGATCTGCATAAGAACCTGCGCACAACTAAAGTAAAAAGAGCACTGGATGTGCCGTCTGAAGCGTACCCCAAACTCAATATTCAAAAGTGGTTGCTCACCAATTTCAAAATAGACCTGATGCCCGACAAAAGCATTGTGGAGCGCTATTTTGAACCGGCTGCTGAAATAAAGGTGCATAATGATGGTAAGGGACTGGATCACTTCACACCTGAAACCGCTAAACTCAGCAACGACGACATCCCAATGGGCCACTGGGGTGGATATGTAGGTTGCGTAATAGGTGGTTCATTTAATACCAAAAAATTACCTGTAGAACAGTGGAAGAAATTCTGCGCTACGGTCCCCTACCCTGTTATACTCCTGGGCGGACCTGAAGACAGGGAGGAAGGTCAGCTAATAGCAGAACAAGACCCTATTAAAATCTATAATTCCTGCGGTAAATTCAACCTGAACGAATCGGCTGAACTGGTAAAGCATGCACTGGTAATTGTAAGCAATGATACCGGCCTTATGCATATTGCAGCAGCCTATCAGAAACCGATCATATCCTTGTGGGGCAATACATCGCCGGAGATGGGCATGTTCCCTTACTATGGGTTTAATAACCTGAAAGATAGAATAGCGCCGCAGTCGGTTATCATTGAAAATAAGTCATTGGGCTGCCACCCGTGCAGCAAAATTGGCTACAACAAGTGCCCCAAAAAGCACTTTAAATGTATGAATGACCTGGATATGAACCTGGTAAGTGAACAGGTGGTTAAGCAATGGAACATTGCAGTACTGGCCCTGAAAAAATAATACCGATCACATGTTAAAATTGGGTGCGGTAACACGTCATTGCGCCGTTAGGTGCAAAAGGTTTGTAGTATACCAACCAACATCCAACATGCGAGCAGTAGGTTCGCAACCAATTATAAACGCGCCTCTTTTTAACGATCGAATGGTATAATACAAGAAATAGTAAAGAATCTTATAAACCAAAACATCCCGCTCCAAAAGAAGCGGGATGTTTGTTTATATTTCATTCAGATCATCTATTAATCTTCAGCTCTCTTGCCTGCGCCTAAGCGGTAGAACAGGGAGAACTGTAGTGACGGGCTTTTGTACAATTGGCTGGAAACCGCTTGTGATCCGCCAACTTTAGCATTGTCCCACACTGTCTGCACATTGCGGAGATCAAGCATAACATTTGGTGATACCCTATAGGCCATACCGCATGTGTACCCTACTCCAAAACGAGCACCAAAATCGCTTTCCTTGATAGAAGGTGTGGTGTTAGCAGTGTTTGTAGCTACAACAGGTAAGGTAGTAGGATCTACCAATTGCTCTGCACCACCCGTGTTAACTGACAATGTATACAGGAAGTTACCACCAAGGAAGAAGCTGAATTTAGCAGCCGTGTACCTCATTGTAATAGGTAATTCGAAACTGTGCAATGTAGAGAAACCATAGCTTACCAGCGTAGAATCTTTATAATAACCACCTGAACTTATAGGGCGATACTTGTTGTAAGTAACATCCATTGAGTAGTCGTTATTCATACGGTGGAAGTACTTCAGCTCACCCATAAAGCTCCATTTGTCGTCCAGCTCAAAGGAACCGGTAAAACCAAACTGGAAGCCCTTGAAGCTGTTGGGACCAAAAAAGGTACCATTGATACCGGCAGTAAGTCCCGGAGCAAATTGAGCACCGCCCAACTTGTACTTCACTTCATTGAACATGTTGCTGAGGCTCTCAGCTATGTTAGATCCGTGTTTCTTTTTAGCAACTGCAGGTTTTTCTACAGGCGGAGGTGCTGTAGGCGTAGACAATGCCGCATTAGGTGTGATGTCAGCATTTGCCTGAATATCTCCATTTGCCGAAGCAGCAAGATCAGCCGTATTTACCTGATTATCAGCATTATTTTCCGCAGTATTTGAACCTGCATTACCGGCCTGCTTGTTATTTGTAGTATTAGCAGCTACACCGGCAGTGGTGTTATTTTGTGCGGCATAGGTATTAACTGATTGCCCATTACCAGACTTATTTCCGGTTGGTTTATTACCGGTAGTCTTGCTACCTGTAGTCTTATTGGCAACAGTATTATTGTTGTTATTTGCCTGATCAGCTGAGCTAGTGCCCGTTGTTGCCACACTTGCTGTAACAGCAGGCTCTTTCGCCTTGTTCAGCTCCATGGTTATACGGTTAATAGATATAGTGTCTATGCGGGTTTCAATTCTGCCTTCAGATGCACCATTAACTCTTGTCTTCTGCACAACAACACGAGATATTACTCTCTTGCCCGGTATAGGCTTTACTACCATTGGCGCACGTGCCACTGCCGGAGCTGTTGTAGTATTGTTAGCCACTACGGGGGTTACCGCAGCAGGCTTTACCGGAACAATAGTAGCCGGCTTATTGGTAGCCGCACTCAGGGGTATTTTATTCAGACTGCTCACATATGCAGTACCATGACCATGATCGATCATGTGGTCATTTTTAGGAAGCGCCTTTATAGGGCTATTATCTGTAGCTACAGATGCTACAGCATTATCCATTGCAGTAGCAATAGCAGGACTGTTACTCTTTGCAACAGTAGAATTTGCAGTAACTAATTGATTATCAGATTTTTTAGGTGAATTATTTGCAGTAGAAGTACTAGCGGATGTATTGCCGGCCAACTTACCACCGGCAATATGAGCTGAACCCGAAGTTTTGTAGTGCTGGCCACTGTGTGGAACAGATGAGGTACCCGAAGAAGCAAAATGATCATTGCTGTGCATATGGGTTATCATATCGTTATTGACCGCACCATGCTCTACAGTAACTTCCAAGGCCGAAGATGCTACATGGTGATTACCGATAGCTGTTCCCGACTTATGACCTGCATGATCTGCAACAGTATTGTGGCTGTTGTCAGCTACGTTGGTAGCAATATTATTAGTTGCCGGCACAGCGCTCTTAGCCACTACGCCTGCAGCAATTGCATTGCCCTCAGCCGCACCTGCTACCGCACTACCCGGATTTCTGAATGCCGTGGTTACCTCGTACCCCCCAACACTTACCGCTGCCAG
>CANBQQ010000013.1 GCA_947371715.1 Flavipsychrobacter stenotrophus | reverse complement strand
GGATGCGCATAGACGGACATTTTAATGAAGATAATAAATGTGGCGGATATTTTATAATACAGAATAAAATGACCGGATATTGGAGTAAATTGATAATTGCTAAACGATAAATGCCTGGAAGTCACTGTGTTAAAATGTATAAACATACTGCACTGTTACCAACCGCGGCGCTTCTATTTTTAACGGACGCAGGAAATAGGCAACATTAAAGATGTTGTTGGCAATCAGTGATAGTTTGTGATGGGTGGTAAGCTTACAGCCTATTCGGGCGTCGAAGATGTGATAGCCATTGTGCGTTTTCCAATAGTCGACAATGACAATTGGGGCCAGGTTGGGGATGGTTTTAGTGTCGTCTTCTATATCTTTAAACGCTTTGTCAATATTCTCCATTTTGCTGTAGTACCTGTAGCTAAGTCCCACGGAGTATTTATCCAGCTTTACTTCTACATCTGCTTTCAGCATGTGGCGGAAACGGTATTTCAGTATGTTGCCATCGGGGTTTAGGCTGCTGTTGCGGAAAGTGGCCGAGTCCTGTCCACCTTGTAATTTCTTAGGATAAGCATATACTTTATCAGGCGAAAGGGATACAGGGTCTACGTAGGTATAGCCGGCCAATACCGAAACGCCGAATTTCTTGTCTTCCGGTGTTATACACGCAAGTGATATATCTACACCGTTCACACGTGAATCACCGGTATTCACAAATTTAAAACCCACTATAGATACCTTAGGATTCCAGACGCCAAACAGGTATTCGATAGTGTTGTGGTAGTTCTGCTGAAAACCGGCAAGGTCCAGGTAGCCCATGCAGCTACCAATTTTGAAACCTTGCTTTACACCCAGTTCAAAGTTTCTGCTGGTTTCGGGTAGCAGGCCGGGATTAGGGAATACGCCAAACAGACCTACCTTAGTAGAAATATATCGTTCTGCAATGGTTGGGTAGCGGTAGCCATCTCCAATGGATGTGCGTATCCACGTGCCTTGCAATACCTTCAGGCTTGCCCCGGCGCGGAAAATCGGTTGTGCGGCACTCGGCAGTGTATTGGTCTGGAAATACTCATAGCGTACTCCGCCCGAAATGTTCAGTACATCCCATATCTTCTTGTCCATTTGTATATAGCCCGCTATATTGGTAATGGTATTATTGGGTTTGCCACTTGAATCATATAGTTGTGCGCGGGTGTTGGCAATTGTAGTTACAACGCCGCCGGTAAATGTCAGGTCAAGTGGTTTATATCTTCTTTGTAGCTGATATTCGCCATAATAAAGCGTTCCCTTGGTGCTTTGGTTGTTAGTGATCTGGTCGTCGGTATGGAATACCCTGGTGGTAAGACTATGACTTACGCCGTTGCCTTTATCATACTTAACGAATGGGTCGATGTTGAAGAACGTTTGCTGCTCAAGGAAAACGGCACCGGGATAGCCGCGATAGATTCCGGCGGAATCATCGAGCCACGCCAGCACCATATTGGTCTTATTGATCATGGCGTTGGCATTAATGCCATAACTAAGTCCGGTATATTTTTTTGATCGATAACGAAGGCCCACATTTACGCGGCCCCTTATTTTCAGCATGTCTTTGTTGGTATAGGTATAGATAGAATCTGTAAGCAACAAAGCCTTTTTAAAGTCAGGAGCAAGGTCGCCAAAAGATGGAGCGGGGCCCATATAGCCCTGGTCAATATTGAAATTCGCGCCTATCACCACATCCAGGTTCTTCTTGACGATTCGGGAGTGGAGGAAGTTGAGATTGGTAAATCCCGGCACAGAACCGTTGTACCAGTTCATTGCCGGTGATGGTGGAACACTATATGCCCCGGCTGAATAACTGATGACAGTCTTAGGTTTCAGGCGGGGATACGCGGAACGAATACTGATAACACCGTTAATTGCAGATGATCCGTAAAGAACTGATGATGAGCCTTTTATGACTTCTATTTGTTCTATATTTTCAACTGGTAGATAGCTCCATTCCGGTCTGCCTGCATCGCCGCTGAGCAGGGGTATACCATCTACTACTATGGCTACGCGGCTACCTACACCAAAGGTAAATCCACTGCCACCTCTTATCTGCGGGTCATTGTCAATAATGGTTAGGCCAGGCACTTGCTCCAGTGCCGTTTCTATACTTGTGGTATTTTTGTTGTTGATGAGCGATGGTTTGAGTACCTCCATAGAGACGGTCAACTCTTCCAGTTTCTGGCTGAATTTGCCGGAAGACACCACCACTGTTTTCAATTCTTCTGCCGTAGTAGATAGTTTAATGTTCCTTTCCGTGATGGCATCTTGCTTTATATAAACATTGAATGTGTCGGTTATGGAGCCAATGTATTCGCAAAAAAGGACATGATGGCCGGTGTCAAGTACCAGGGAATAAATACCATCAATATCGGAAACGGTGCCCTTAGACAGATTGCCCACCACTCTTATAGTGGCATTGCTCAGCGGGTCTTTGTTGATTGCAGAGGAGACCTTTCCTTTTACCACGCCGGTAACCTGGGCAAAAGCAGCACAACAGAATAAGGACAGTGCCATAAAAACGACAACTGTCCTTATTAGAAAGTTATGTATGCGGGTAAATTTCAATTTATTGTATCGCTATCTTACCGGTTTTAGAGAAAGATGTGCTGTTCACTTTATACACGTAAACACCAGTAGTAAGAGCAGACAGGTCATAGTTGCTGAATTTTTCTGTCAATGAATGAGTGAAAACTGTTCTGCCGGCCATATCATAGATGGTTATTGTCGCTTCGCCATTTATTTCCTTAGCTGCATTTACAAACAATGTTTTGTATGCACTATAGATATTAATGTCATCTGCCTGCATAGCAACGTTGCTAACGCCAACCGGATTGTAAACTGCTGTTAGATCATCTATCCACAACTTGCTGCCTGTTACAGATGTGTTCTGATCAGCAGACGAAGTAATATTGACCATAATGTAAGCGGGTGATGACGCGCTTACATAAGTAACCGGAACACTGAACCTCGTCCATGTGGCTGCATTGGAAAGTGGCGTTACAAAGGTGGCACCACCTATTTTGTTTGCGGTAGGGTCGGGGTGATTAGTTGTCGGCGTTTCCGGGTCGAAATAATCACCGGTGTGTAAAATCACTTTCACACGGCCTTGCTCAGTAGCTGCCCCTTGTGTGTATTGGTACCAACCTGTTATACTGTCAGGACGACCGGTAAATGCCATTCGGCGGATATCAGTTGCGCTGGAAAAATTTACAGTACCAATGTAGCCATCTGTCTTTATAAATGACGGCGCACTTACAACACCCGTTGTAACGTTTCCGTTGATCGCAGTAGACAATGGACCTGATATTGTTTCTACTCTCACGCACGATGTGCCGGAGTGAACGATCGATGTTTCCTGGAAACAAGTCTGGCCACCTGCCTGCGCAATGGTAGAGCCTGATTTATTAGAGAACCAGTTGGTAGGTTCCGCAGCTACACCCGGGCTGGCATTGCCGCCCCAGTTCTCAAAACCTCCATTGGTAATGGCAGTCTGCGCCATAGCAGATGATGTGATGGCAGAACAAATAAGTAGAGTAGAAAGTATCTTCATGTATTGTGGTTTTTATGATTAAATACGCCTGTAAAAGTACAGGTAATATTATTGGGAAAGTGCGTAAAAAAGCAGTTGGTGCAAAAGGTGTGGGTAAATATTTGAACACCTAAAATGATTGTGGATTTAGTGGTAAAATCACAAGGATGTTACTTTGTTATATGCGTTGTTAATTAACGGTATTTTTGTAGGTTTGTATAGTTTAACAATTATTTTTTAACAATAAGCGGGAAACGGTAACTGTGCGGGTGATAGCAACGATAGTTGGTGGCAGGATATATAATAAGGAACGTTGATAAACTTTATTTTGTCATCGTTCTGAAGGTTAGTTACCGGTTTGACACGCTCTATATAAATTATTTAAGAATGGGATGTAGTAGTTGCGGCACTGCGCCCGGTGGTAAACCCTCCGGATGCAAAAGTAATGGTGGTTGCAGTACAGGAGGGTGTAACAGACTTAATGTACATAATTGGCTTAATGCCTTGCCCTTGCACGATAGTGCAAAGCCTTACCCGATAATAGAAGTATCTTTTAATAAAGGAAGCAGGAAGGAATTCTTCCGTAACAATACAAACAACATACTGGAAAAGAATGACTGGATCACTGTAGAAGGTGTGAGTGGTTATGATGTAGGGCAGGTAAGTGTGACCGGTGAATTGGTAAAACTGCAATTGAAGAAATACAGTACTACCGAAAATGGGGTAGTGAAGCGTGTACTGCATATGGCTACCGAAGAGGAAAAGACCATGTGCCAGACACAGAAAGACAGGGAGCCCGAAGTGCTTATCCGGTCTCGCGCCATAGCCAGTTCGCTCAATCTTGCCATGAAATTATGCGAGGTGGAGATACAGGCTGATGGTAAAAAGGGGACTTTCTTCTATACTGCCGATCAGCGTGTAGACTTCCGCGAACTCATAAAGCTATATGCCAACGACTTCAAACTAAAGGTAGAAATGCGCCAGATAGGTGCCCGCCAGGAAAGTGGTAAAGTGGGTGGTATTGGCTCATGCGGTCGCGAACTATGCTGCAGCACATGGTTGACCGATTTCAAATCAGTTAATACCACAGCAGCCCGTTATCAGAATTTGTCTATCAATCAGACCAAATTATCAGGTCAGTGTGGCAGGTTGAAGTGCTGTCTGAACTATGAGCTGGATACTTATATGGATGCTTTGTCTGTGTTTCCAAACCATGCGGAGTCATTGGATACAGTGAAGGGTGTTGCTCACCTGCAGAAGAGGGATATCTTTAAGAATCTCATGTGGTACAGCTTCTCTGATAACAACAAGCAATATCCGCTGAGCATTGAGCGTGTAAAGGAGATACAGAAAATGAACAAGCTGGGCCAGAAAGCAGATGAACTGCAGCCTGTAGAGCTTGAAGTAAGATCTGAGAAGGGTGTGCTGAAGGCCATAGATATGGGCTTTGTAAATGATGTGGGCCAGATAACACTCAAAAATCTAGAAAAGAACAGCAAAAAGAAAAAATCAGGCAGCGGTAATAAGCCGCAGCAGGGTAATAAGCAAGGCAATGCACCGCAAGGTGGTGGCGGACAACAACGCAACAGGCCGGACCGTCCTAACCGACCTCAGCAGGCCAATGCAGCACCTAATGCCGATGGTACGCCGGTTACACCACAGCCGCAGCAGCAAAGAAACCGTCCTAATCAGGGTGGTAACAGGCCGCCTCAACTGAATGCCGATGGCACACCGGTAGCACCACAACAGCAGCGTAACAGACCCAACCGCCCACAACAGGCGCCAGGAGATGCCCCAACTAATGCTGATGGTACACCTGCGCCGCAGCAACAACAGCAAAGGAACAGACCTAACCCACAAGGACAGGGTCAGAAGCCACAGGGCCCACGCCCTAACCAAGGACCTAAACCTCAACAGGGCAGGCCAAATCCTAATGCAGATAACAGTGCACAGGACGGACCGAAGGGTGAAGGAGAAGGAAAGCCACAAGCACCAAGGCCGCAGCAGAACAGGAACAAACAGAGACAAGGTCCACCGAGGCAGAATCCGCCTCAGGAACCTCCTGCTCCATCCGTTTAGTGTATAGTGATATAAGGTTTTAGCAGATCAGTGGTATCACATTGGTATAAATGATAGAGAACAAAGGGGCCGGGCGAATAGAGATTATACCGTGATAGTTATATTGACGAGGGTTAAACGTACTTCGTTAGGAAATCTTGAAAAAATAATCCCGGTCAATTGATCGGGATTATTTTTTGCACTTAGTTCAGGAAAATATTTTGCGCAATCAAATGGTTGCGTGTATATTTGCAATCGAACGATTGCGGATTAAAATATGAGAAGAGATGTATTCCAGGCAATAGCCGATCCCACGCGTAGGGCAATATTGAGTTTGTTGACACTGCACGCCATGACGCCCAATGCCATTGCCGCGCATTTCGATTGCAGCAGGCAGGCCATATCCAAACATATTCAGATATTGGCGGAGTGCCATTTGGTAGAACAGCACCAAACCGGCAGAGAGATCAACTATCACTTTAACGCTGAAAAAATGAAAGAAGTAGATATATGGATGGAGCAATTCCGCAAACAGTGGGAGTCGAGATTCGATCAACTCGACGAAATTTTAAAAACTCCTTAAAATAAATAAGATGGCAAAAAATGAAGCGGTCTTTACTAAAGACCTTGAAAACAAGAAGCTTACTGTGGTAAGATCATTCGATGCGCCCGTGCAGAAAGTTTGGGATGCATGGACAAAAGCGGAGATCCTTGATCTGTGGTGGGCGCCAAGGCCCTACAAGGCTGTTACTAAATCCATGGATTTTCGCACCGGTGGTATGTGGTTATATGCTATGACATCCCCTGCCGGAGAAAAGCATTGGTGCAGGGTAGATATTCACACAGTAGCGGCCAACAGCAATTTTACCAGTTCCGCAATGTTTTGCGATGAAGAAGGGAATATCAATGATCAATTCCCGGTTATGCACTGGAGCAACACCTTCAGTCAGTCAGGCGACAAAACAACTGTACAATCTGAAATTTCTTTCGATAAGATCGCAGATATGGAAACGATCATACAGATGGGCTTCAAAGAAGGCTATGCAATGGGTCTTGGCAATCTCGACGAGTATCTTGCCGGATAAGTAAAGCCAATAGGCTTAAGAATTTTGTTTTTCCAGAAAGATGCCCGGAAGCTTATATGTGTCCGGGCATTTTTGTTTAAGTCAGTGGTCATAGCTTACTACGCGAGTAATTTGCCATTTGTCAGCTAGTTTCCTCCATATCATCAGAAACTTAAAAGTACCTGTTTCCTCCCGGCCATTTTCTATATGTCTGAATTGGTGTGTCCCGATCTCTATTGCTCCGTATTTTTTTATGGGATGCACTTCCAGCGTTCCTTTTACTAATTTCCTGGTCAATTTTTCAGGCCTTTTAAAGTTATTCTCGAAATTGTAGAATACGGAGTCGTATTGTATTAATCCGCCATTATCCTGAAACCATTCGAGGTCGGTAGAAAAGAAGGTCTTGAATGTTGTGAGATCTTGCCGGTTAAATGCAGCAAACATAAGGCTATCCTGCATGGCAATTTCTCTATATAGTTCAGGGGGTGTTGTGGCAATTTTCTTTTCCTTAGCATTTAATATTATTGGTCCGCACAGGAAAACTAAAATGAAAACACCTGCAAGGCCCCGACAGTAGGAATTGACATCAGCAAAAAAGTATCTCATGGTTATTTTTTTAGAACTACAATTTTATGTCTTTTTTAGTTAATGCATGCCGCGGGAGAATGCGATTTTACTAAACTGAAATTATTACTAACTTTCGGGATAGATTTGCATAGCAAGCAAAATTCACTGAAAGTTAAATAATTGATACCATGACAGTTAAAGAAATAATGACGGAACTGGAAGCAGCGGGCAGTGAAAGTATCAAAAAGATATTATTGAAGCATGGGGTTAAAGAACCATTCTTTGGGGTGAAGATAGAGTACATGAAACCTATCCAGAAAAAGGTGAAGATGGATTACCAGCTGGCTAAAGATCTGTATACTACCGGCAACGCCGACGCTATGTACCTGGCGGGACTGATTGCTGATGATGCGAAGATGACGAAAGCCGATCTGCAAACCTGGGTGGAGCAGGCGTTGTCTACCAACATCTGTGAGTATACTGTACCCTGGGTTGCAGCAGGCAGTCCCCATGGATACGAAATAGCTATGCAATGGATCGAAAGTAAGGAGCCACACATAACATCGGCAGGCTGGTCTACCCTTAGTAATATACCGGCTATAAAAGCAGATACTGATCTTGATATTGCGGCTTATAAGCGGCTATTGGACCGGGTGGTTAAGACCATACACAATGCAGACAACAGGGTAAGGCTGAAAATGAATAATTTTGTGATTGCCATTGGTTCTTATATTAGCCCGCTTACAGATGATGCCATAGCAGCCGCAAAAAAGATTGGTGTCGTAGAAGTAAATATGAACGGCACTGCCTGTAAAGTACCCGATATTGCCGATTATATCAATAAAGTAAAGGCCAAGGGGGCAATAGGCAAGAAGAAGAAAACAGTTAAATGTTGATAGTAGAAATAATGAGAGATTACACAAGGATATATGTTCGTTCGGTGGCTATGGTAGCAGCCGTTTTGTTACTTACAGGATGCGGATTATTGCGAAAGAAGGCGCCGATAAAAGAGTTGAACGGCACCTGGGTGCCTGTGCAACAGGAAATGGGCGGATCTCCCATTCCTATGGGTTTTATGGAAAGCGTAGAACTGACCATAGCAGATAGCAGGTACACCGTTATTGCCGGCACTGAAGACAAAGGGATTATAAAATATAATGGAGATAAAATGGATATTTATGGCAAAAAAGGGGCAAACGCCGGCAAACACTTTATGGCCATATATAAGTACGATGACGGGGAACTCACTATCTGTTACAATTTGAATGGTGATGCATACCCTAAAGCATTTGAAACGAAAAGTAATGCTATGTTCTTACTATCCGTTTATAAAAAGAAGGGGGAAAAGTAGTTGTGTGTAGCTTAAAATACAAAGCCCTGCATACATTGTATGCAGGGCTTTGTATTTAAGATTGTCTGTTATTTGAAAGCAGTATATAAACTGGTAATTCCGAATGTCAATGGTCTCGCTTTGGCATTCTTATAGCCGCAGCTGGTAAGTATCTTACAAAAATCTTCTCCCTGCGGGAAGGCCATTACCGACTCTGGCAGATAAGTATAAGCGCGGCTGTGCTTAGATACTAACCGACCCATTAACGGCAGGATGAATTTAAAGTAGAAACCAAATAACTGCTTTATTGGAAAGCCGGTTGGGTGAGAGAATTCCAGTATCACCACTTTGCCGCCGGGGCGCAATACACGGCCCATTTCAGTCAATCCTGCTTCCAGGTGCTCGAAGTTACGGGCGCCATAAGCACAGGTAACCACGTCGAAGTGGCCAGTTTCAAAAGGTAACGATTCGCTATCGGCAGTTTGCAGGGTGATGATGTTAGAAAGATTGACTTCCTCTATTTTCTTACGGCCCACTACCAGCATCTGGTCAGCAATATCAATACCGTCTATGTGTTGTGGTTTTAATGATGCAGCGGCAATTGCCAGGTCGGCAGTGCCTGTAGCTACGTCCAGAATACGGGTCGGTTTCAGCTCTCCCGCCTCGGCAATAGCTTTTTTGCGCCATCCTTTGTCTATCCCCATAGACAGGAAATGGTTAAGGAAGTCGTAGCGGCCGGCTATATTGTTAAACATTTCGGCTACCTGAGCTTTCTTATTTAAATTTGATGCCGCATCAGGGAGTATCTTTGCTGCGGGATTAGTATCATTGATCGACTGCATTAGTGCAAAAGTACAACCAAACCAGATGGAAATAACAACCGCTAAATACTTAATAAGCAATATAGATGTTAAAGCTTGCCCAAAACCGGACAAGCCTGAATATGCGTTCATTGGAAGATCTAATGTGGGTAAGAGCAGCCTGATAAATATGCTTACCCGTAATGCAAAGCTGGCCAAAACATCGGGCAGCCCGGGAAAGACGCAGCTCATCAATCACTTCCTCATCAATAGTGCTTTTTACATAGTCGATCTGCCCGGTTATGGTTTTGCCAAGCGCTCTAAAGTGCAGCGCGAAGAGTGGGAGAAGATGATAGATGCATACCTAAAGGAGCGTACCAACCTTGTAACGGTTTTTGTATTGGTGGATAGCCGCCATTCTCCTCAGAACCTGGATCTTGCTTTTTTGCGCAAACTGGGAGAGTGGGGAGTGCCGTTCAACATTGCTTTTACCAAGGCCGATAAGATAACCCAGCGTGAAGCTGCGAAAAATAAGAGCCTGTTTGTAAACGCTATGAAAAAAGAATGGGAATATATACCCCGCACCTTTATGACCAGTGCTGAAAAATTCCATGGACGTAATGATATGCTGGGCTATATAGGTGAACTGAACGAAGAATGGGTAATGCCGGAGGCGGATGCTAAGCCGAATATGGAGATGCCCTTGTAGTTGTTAGTTTATTTCCATCTCTTTCTCCGCACACATCTTTATTAATTTGCGCGCCTTTGTATTGTTAGGGTCCAGCTTCATTGCCTGTTCAGCGGCATAGCGCGTATTTGTACAATCATTATTACTGTAATACGCGTAGCCCATAAATGTCCACAGCTCGGGATCTTTGGGCGATGCTTCAATGGCTTTTTTGAATAGCGGGAAAGCAGCGTTAAAGTCCTTGACCTTACAATGTTCTACTGCAAGTTTGTAATAGTGATCTGAAATGTTGTAAGAGAGGTATTGCAGCCCGGGATGATGGGGGTAGTGTTCTGACACGGTCTTACAGTCTGTCATTGCAGAGTCATATTTTCCCTGGGCGATATAACCGACTCCGCGGTTCACAATAGCATCAACATATTCGGGATGTATCTGCAGTGCTTTATTGAGATACCACATTCCTACTTGAAGAACAGATGATTTCTCGCCGGAATTTCGCCATTCATCACTTATGCCTTCAGCATATTTTATGAAAGCACCGCCTGCATAGCGGTTGGCCGATGCACTATTGGGTGCTGTCTGCACATCTTTTGTAAACAAGTTGAAGTCGGAGTTCCAGTCGTTATTTCTATTGATAGCTATATATGCTGATGCGCCTGTAATTAATAACAGCGATCCCCCTGTCATTGCCTGCACCGCTTTTTGACTTCTCGCAATGTGCATTAAATAACTAATTAGCCACGCCAGCACAATTACAAAACCCAATGAAGAATGATAAGCTAACCTTTCGCCCATTGGCGCGCCAATATTGATAAATACATTGCTGACCAGCAGTAGAAAGGCCAGATATAATGCTATAGCAAACCCCGCCACATGCCTCCGCCTGCCCAGTATCCATGCGGCAACCAATAGTGCAGTATAAATAAAGATCGATGCCCATACCTTAACAGAGCCAAAATCGGAGTAAGGGATCTGGTTGTATGAATAGTCGCAGGAGAGCGGGTAGGGGATAAACAGTAGCTTGACATAGTCAAGCAAGACAGCAATTATAGAAGCTGCCTTTTGTGAAGCTGTTGCGTACAGGTATGGATTATTGAGGCTGTCGGTGGATACGGTTGCATCAGAATGGCTGGTTGCAATTACCCTGAGAGACACATAAATACCCAATGGTATAACGTAAGGTAGAGTCGCTATGACACTCTGTTGTATAGACTTTTTACCTAGTGTAAAGAAAGCTAGTGGTAGTAACCCAACTAAAGCAATAGCATACTCTTTAGATAGCAGTGCCAGCAAAAAGCAAGACAAGGCTGCAATGAGGTGCGCCAGCTTTTTGGTAGTTGCATATTTAAAAGCCAGTAAAAAAGTAAGGCAGATGAAGAGGAGTGACATGATCTCATCCCTGCTTTTTACATTCGCCACTACCTCGGTATGCAGCGGATGAATAGCGAATAGCAGGGCTGCAATAAAGGATGCCAGTGGGTCATTGGGGAAAATCACCCGGCGGAGGAATCGCAGCAGAACGATCACAGATAATATATACAATAGTGCATTGACCACATGCCTTAAGTGCATATCACTAAGCAATTTGTCATTGCTTATCCCAGGTTCATTAGGGCCCAACACCTGTTGTTCTATGGCAAAGGAGACAATTGACAATGGCCTGTACCGACCACCCTCCAGGTGGGTATTGCTGTTTTGCTGTTTAAAGGAGGTCTCCATAGCATCGCCCATCATTATATCAGGTATGCCGGCTATGCCACTTTGTACCGATGGGTTATTAATAATAATGGGGTTGTCATCAAGCGCATAGCCATTCTGAAAAGTATTGGCATAAAAGATCAAACAGATCACAGCCAATATCCATGCCTGCCAGCGAAAGGAACTGAGCCATTTTACGGTTAGGGTTGTTGTATGTGTTGCTGCTTGCTGCATTGGTGATCAGGGATTAAAAATAGAGGAAATTGTCTGAAACAGAATGGTCAGAATTCAAGAATCAGTAGAATTCCATCATGTTAAGTTTGCATTCAGTTAAATTTTAGATTTGTGATAGCTACCGCCACGCAACCCATAACATAAACCCATATTTACCCTTTTGTATTTTGGTTTTGAAATTGATATACCTTTACAGCCCGATTAATGGCTGTATTTCACAACATAGACAACCTGCCTTCATTTAACAATGCGGTATTGACCATTGGCACATTCGATGGTGTGCACCAGGGGCATCGTGTCATATTGAAGGAAGTGGTGGTCCATGCAGCCAAAGTAGGCGGCGAAAGTGTTCTTATTACTTTCGATCCGCATCCTCGCAAATTACTCTTCCCAGATCAGCCGTTAGGCATTATCACTCCGCTTGAAGAAAAAGTTCGTTTGCTGCATGAGGCGGGTATTGCCCATATTATTGTTGTACCGTTCACCCAGGAATTTGCTCATTTGTCGGCAAGGGAATATGTTGAGGAGTTTTTGGTAGGGAAGTTCAAGCCACACAGTATTGTTATTGGTTACGATCATCACTTCGGTCACGATAGAAAGGGTAATATCGATATGTTGAAGGAGTATGCTCCGGTCTACAACTACCAGATGATAGAAATTCCGGCGCAACTAATAGAAGCCGCTGCAGTAAGTTCTACCCGCATACGCAATGCCATTAAAGAGGGCAGGGTAGAAGATGCCGCACATATGCTGGGCCGTGACTATTCCCTAAAAGGAACTGTCGTACATGGCAATAAACTGGGCAGAACAATAGGCTATCCTACTGCCAACCTGCAATTGATCGACAACGAGCAGATAATGCCGGCAATAGGTGTATACGCCATAAGAGCCCGTTATAATGGAGTGGTCTACGGTGCTATGATGAGCATTGGTTATAATCCTACAGTTACCGATAAAAAGGAAGTGCGCATAGAGGCCAACCTATTCGATTTCGATATGGATATCTATGGCGATGAGCTGGAGATCATTTTCGTAAAGCGTCTGCGCAACGAAAGGAAGTTCGACTCTCTTGAAGCCCTTGTAGAACAGATACACCAGGATAAGCGCGATACGCTTGACGTACTGGGCGCTCAATAAGTGATTTGGTCAAGTAAATATATGCAACACTTCTACCGCAACGGGTGATATAATATTCAAGGCAGAGCTACGTTACACACTCTCCTCCTTTTGAACTATCGCGTACCCACATGTTTATCTATAATAATGTAATGCCCCGTAGGAGCTACCTGTTTGTAGCAAATAATGCTTCCTCTACCCTAAATGCCCCGTAGGGGTTACCCTTTTCATACAGATCCACGTCTGGCATGTAAATGAAAAGATGTGGGTACACGGTAGCCTTTTGAAGGAGGAGTACCCTAAGTTTCGGCTTTTTCTGCCGAAACTTAGGGGGAGGTGGTTATCTGCGTTTCATATGTGCGCTAAAAAACACAAACATTTATTGCCCTCATACGTCTCTTCATTTGTTATTATCGTTTAACTTTCAGTTCCTATTGTAAATAGTTGGTTTTATGATGACTAGTAAGCTGCACCTTATAGATGAGCAAACCTCTCCGCTACAGCGCATAATGTGGGTATACAATGCCGATGAGCCACAACGCAGGGTATTTGAAAATAACATTTGTGCCTTTCACATCGGGCACGGATATTTTCTGAGTGTGGCTCATAATCTGCGTATACAGGCCGGCTACTTTAAGTCTATAAGCGAAGAGATATATCAGAAGGAGTTATTGTACAAGCTGGATGGCTCACAGAAATCTTTTTTAGACCAGCATTACTTTACAGACGAGTATAGCCGCAAGATGTATCTGAACAAAGTAGATAACGCAGCACTACAGGGAATTGGTAACATTCTGAAGCAAAAGCGCTTCGATACTCGCTGGGTGACGATGGCCGAAAAGAAGATATGCCAGCCACACCTCGTCATTCAATTCAAAGACAACACCTTTTATAAAGAAGAGGATATCTACCAATACTTCAAACCACACCAGGTATTTACAGAAGGGGAAATAAAGAAGAATACTTTCCTCATAGAGGTAGAGCTTGTTGAGGCATTTTACAGTGCCGACATCGCTCTGTACAAAATTGTGAACACCCCGCAGGAAGTCATAGACCGCATACCGTCGGTAGATGTGAACTGTGATCTTATAGAAGATGACCCGGGTAGTTTGCATTGCCTGCAGAGTGCGCCAAGCAGCAGTGTAGGCCGTATGTTCAATACCGCCAAGCTGGAGGGAATGGTAGATCACTTGAATATGATGCCCGATGATTTTGGCGGCAACTATATCCATGAAGGCTACCGCTACCTGGTCAATGGTTACTTCCGCTTCGGTTCATCTGGCGCGCCCTATCTGGTGTACGATCCCATCAGGTGCAAGTATGTGGCCAATGCCATACAGAGCGAAGCATGTGGTATCCAGTTCGACATCAGGCATGAGCGCGAAGGAAACTTTCAGTATGATCATGCCATGGCGTCACCGCTACACCTCATAAAAGATCAGCTAAAGGCTTTGAAGGTCTGTGATATGTCAGGATTTGAAAACGTCTTTTAATATTGCGGCAAGCCTTATCCCTGCAATGGTTATTTCATTTACTATCACTTCCCTGTTCTTGCCGGTGTAGGTTTCATCTATCTTACCATCTTTAAAATTATAGACTGTTTTCAACTGCGCGCGCGGTTGGCTCATCCATTGTTGTACACTGATCACAGATAATTTCTTGATGTCTTTCTCTTTGAGCGAGATCAACAATGCAAGACAGTTAGCGGTTGTGATGTTTTCTTTTTCTATTATTTCAGTATCCCACAGGCGGTGTAGGTTGGTGCCGTGTCCGTTAAATTGTAGCTGAATAGTGTTGCCTCCTTTGTCTATACCATAGCCCACATGCAGCGGCTGGTGCAGATCGCCGGTAAGATGGAATATTATGAGCAAGTCCTTTTTTATGTCCTCATTACTCATTTTATCGTGGTGCTCCAGTTCAGCTATAACCCGCGACAGTTGATTAATGATATTCGCCTCCTTAGTTTCTTCATAGGTCTTACCATCTTCTACGTTCACATAATGCCAGGGCTTCATGTAGTCGAGCGTATGGTCACCTTTTATCTCATCCATCCAGTTCGCAGCCTGCTCCGGGCTCATGCCATCCAGGTATTTATTTACAGTAGCAGTTGTTTTTGGGTCCAGCAAATTGAAGGCTACTTCGGCTACCATGGTATGTCCTTTCTTGCCCCATGCAAAAGTGCAAGAGGGTATGGCTAGTGCTATAATTGCCGACGCAATAAATAAGTTCTTTTTCATATTTAGTAATGCATGTAAACAAATAAGGCGTTGAATTCTATATTGAATCCAACGCCTTATGTTTGAGTTAAATTATATTTTTAAAGCGCAAAAGCATCATCAACCAGCTGCTGCTGCTCTATAGCATGCTTCTTTGCAAAACCTGTAGCAGGCGATGCGCTTGCCGGGCGGCTCAGGTACTTGATTGGGAAGTTCTCCAATGTCATGCTCAGGAACGGCAATGCACCCATGTTCCTTGGCTCTTCCTGTACCCACATCCATTCCGCTTTCTTATACTTTTCACGCAGCTCGTTCAGCTGTGCCTGTGGTAAAGGATAGATCTGCTCCAGCCGTACAACAGCTACATCTTCGCGCTTTTCAGTGATCTGCTTTTCGCTTATGTCGAAGTAAACCTTACCCGTACACAGTACCACTCTCTTCACTTTCTTAGCATCAGTAATGTTCGGATCATCTATCACTTCCTTAAATCCACCCGTGGTGAAGTCTGCCATTGGCGAGTAAGCACGTATGTGGCGCAGATTGGCCTTTGGTGCAAAGTTCACCATTGGTTTACGGAAGTTCCATGCCAGCTGCCTGCGCAGGCCATGGAAGAAGTTAGCTGCAGTAGTGATGTTGGTGATGGTCATATTCAGCTCAGCACACATCAGAAGGAAGCGCTCCATACGGGCACTTGAGTGCTCCGGTCCGCCGCCTTCATAACCATGAGGTAATAATAACACCAGGCCATTCATGGCACCCCATTTCTGTTCGCCACTGGTCAGGTACTGGTCTATTATAGTTTGTGCACCGTTAGAGAAGTCGCCATACTGCGCTTCCCATAGCACCAGGTTATTAGGGTTGGCCATGGCATAACCATATTCAAAGCCCATTACCGCAAACTCACTCAGCAGTGAATTGTAGATATACATCTTACCTTGCTTGTCTGCAAGACGGCTCATTCTGTTGTATGGCTTATTGGTATTTTGGTCGTAGATAACTGCATGGCGGTGAGAGAATGTACCACGCTTCACGTCTTCACCGCTCAGGCGCACTTCCTTACCTTCAGCCAGTAAGCTCGCATAAGCAAGTAGTTCACCAGTTGCCCAGTCTACCTTAGCTTCTGCATCATATAGTTTTATCTTATCACTCAGCAGTTTTTCTACCTTCTTCAGCGGGCTGAAGCCTTCAGGCCACTGCATCAATGACGCGAATATCTTCTTGAATGTTTCCTCAGTTATTGATGTATCAGGTGATTTAGCGAAGTCATCTGCCTTTGCCTTGCGCAGTTCCTTCCACCATAGTTCCGGCTTCTGGTATTTGTATGGCAATGGTTTCTGCTTAGCTTCATCAAGGCGCTGCTGCAGGTCATCCCAGAAGCGGGTCTCCATATCCTTGGCCATTGTCTGGGCATCGGCTTCACCATGCTGCAAGAGGTACTGAGTGTACACTTCGCGTGGATTGGCGTGCTTGTCTATCAGTGCATACAACTGTGGCTGCGTGAACTTAGGCTCATCACCTTCGTTATGTCCATGCTTACGGTAGCACACCATGTCAATGAAGATATCTTCGTTGAATTTCTGGCGGTAAGCCACTGCAAAAGCAGCACATTTTACAACCGCTTCAGCATCGTCACCATTTACATGCAGCACTGGCGCATGCACCATAGATGCAAGGCTGGTACAATAGTCAGATGAACGGGCATCATCAAAATCTGTTGTAAAGCCTATCTGGTTATTGATCACATAGTGGATAGTACCACCTGTGCTGTAACCTTCCAGCTTAGACATCTGCAACAGTTCATAACCAATACCCTGGCCCGCTACTGCCGCATCGCCATGTATGAGTATAGGCAATACCTTGTGATATTCGCAATTGTACAGTGTGTCGGCCTTTGCCCTTGCAAAACCTGCTACCACCGGGTTAACGGCTTCAAGGTGAGACGGGTTAGGGGTGAGCTGTACGTTTATATTTTTACCGTTAGGTGTAACTATGTCAGACTGGAAGCCAAGGTGATACTTTACGTCACCACTGCCCATTGTCATGTCTTCGGGCATATTGCCTTCAAACTCAGAGAATATCTGTTCGTAAGTCTTCTTCAGGGTATTAGCCAGTATGTTCAGTCGGCCACGATGTGCCATACCTATTACTACTTCAGCAACGCCCGCGTCAGCAGCATCATTCAGAATAGTGTCAAGTGCTGCAATTGTACTCTCACCACCTTCCAGACCAAAACGCTTCTGGCCTATAAATTTTGTATTGAGGAATTTTTCAAAAATTACTCCTTCATTCAGCTTCTCCAGTATGCGCTTTCTCTGAGTTATTGACAATGGTTTCATCATCATTTCCTCATAATTGGTCTTTACCCATTCGCACTTTTCAGTACTGTTGATGTAGGTAAACTCAATACCGATATTGCCGGTGTATAAAGTCTGTAGTCTTGCAAGGATCTCCTTAAGCGTAGCACCCTTCATGCCCATATAGCTACCGGCAAAGAAAGTAGCATTCAGATCTGCATCAGACAGGTTGAAGCGGTTCAGCTCCAGCTCTGAATGGCGGTCTTTACGTGAACGGATCGGATTGGTCGTGGCAGACAAATGGCCTCTCTTGCGGTAAGCACGTATTAGTTGGAACACACCGAGCTCTTTGGTCATCTGGTCTCCGCTAATAGCATTTTTGCCGGTATCGGCAGTTGCTACAGTGCCCAGCTGGTTAGACGCAAAGTCAAAACCTTCAAAGAATTTTTTCCATTCAGGATCCACCACTGTGGAGTCTTTTACAAAATCATTGTACAGAGATTCGATGTAAGCCGATGTTGGTCCTGTTACGTAAGAGAAGTCCTTCATTGTCAGAGAAAAGTATTTTTATAAAGCAAAAGCGAAATGTATAGCTATTTAGACGAAAACAGCCCATAATTGTCGCAAATTTAGTTTAAAATGGTTAAAAGAATAGCCTATTTGCTATAGCTATTGAATATTTGTCCAAATTATCATTTTATTCTTTATTCAGACTTATGATCATCGCTAAAATAGTATCTATTGTTTTTATAGGCAGGTCTTTTGTGGGGTCTATGTACATGACCTTCATCCTTGCTCTTTTGTCTGCTATAAGCAGTGGGTGTTCTATCAGTTTGCCATCTACTATGCCCAGGTAGGGCTGGCCCGTCTTCTTGTCTGTCCAAAGGTAGCACAGGCGTTTACCATTGCATTTATAAAAGGGCATCCCATATTGCCATACCTCAGTGATGCTGTTGTTAATATATTGCAACAGGTGATTCCTCAATGCCAGCAAGCAACTTTGTGCTGGTTCCGGCTGTCGCAGAAAGTATTGGTCAGCTTCCTTTATCATGCGTTATTCACTCTTACAGCAGTTACCATTTTGCACGGCACCTCATCAAAGTCTATCTTATGCGAGAAGATGTGCACCTTTATTTGTTCACCGTCTTTCTTTACATGGGTCCAGTGGTTGTCGTCATAAAAGCCACTCTTATAATCCCGGTTTACAGTCGTCATTAACGCGGGGATATCTCCCTTTGGCCTGATGTCTTTTATGGTCATCGACAGAAATTCCTGTTCAGAGTATCCATAGTAGAATACCGCCGCACGATTCACAGCCACAAAAGCCAGGTCGTCCATATTATATACCCACATTGGTAGCGGATGATCCCTGAAGATGGTCATGTACTCATCTTTAGAGCGCTGCAATTCATTAAGTATCTTCTTTCGTTCAGTTGTATACTGCACGCACTTTTTAAACAGAGGAAGCGTGATCTCGTCTTTTATAAGATAGTCTTGCGCGCCTATTGCATCGCATTGTAATTTTGCCTGTTCTTCATCGTCAGAACAGAGTAGTATCACAGGGATCTTTGCAAATTGTTTTTTGAAAGTAGTGCACTGTTTTGCTGAGCTTGTCTTTTCAAAATTGTTGCTGATGAATATAATGGAGGGAACCTGTTTACTGTTTATTACCGCATTGATGTCTTCGAGCTGAAAGATACTATCAGGTGGATAGTTGCAGGCTACGGCAAACTTCCGCAAGCGCGCATACTCTGCATAATTGCTATTGATTATCCACACTGGTTTATTCATAGTCTTATTCGTGCTCGTCTAAGGTCATCACACAATAATGACCAAATTTACTATTAGCCCCCAATAAAAAGAGTTAAAAGTCAATTCATTACATAAATATTGCAATACCCTTTCCTAACAACAACTTACCAATCGCTCTTGAGCATTTTCACCCTGCCAATTACATAATAAGCTACTATCCAGCATAGGGATGCTATGATCAATACTGTATTTGATGGTCCTGACTGTGGCATCATTTTTTTCAAAGAATCCATCATCGGGAAACCAATAAGATCGGCACTGCACTGCATAGGCAGAAAGCTCCCTACAGATGCATGCACCTTAAGGTCCAGCAGTTTCTGCAGCATGATCTCAACAATATAGAGGTACAAAAGGAATATTATAACTGTCATACCGCTGCGTTTCAGTAGCAAAGACAAGGTAAGTGCAAAACCAAAATAGTTCAGCGTAAGGAGCAACACATACAGCATGTTCACCATGTTCGTACCTGCATTGGCAATTGGCGATCCATAAATAAGAGCAAAGAAAAAGCCGATAATTGTAGATAGGAGGGTTACCCCAAGGCTCAAAACGATCACTATTCCCCATTTGGCATGATAGAATTGTTCCCTCTTCCATCCATCTATAACGTTCTGCCTGTTGGTGCGAAACTGGTACTCATTGGTGGTGAGAATAATGATGATGATAGCAATAAGACCCGAGAAGAACTTACTCCAGTAAGCTACATTGGGCCACACCAAAGGAAAGGTATAGTTGAGGTTAAGGATATTCATATCTCCGTTGCCCAGTTTCAGCAGGCCCGAACTTACCATGTAATTCCAGCCAAACAGCAGCGCTGTAAATATGCCGATGAGTATCCAGAACGTATTGTATTTCTTTACTTTAAGCCATTCTATTTGAAGTAGATTGAACATTGTTTAAATGGTTAATTTGTTAAATGGTTAATTGGTTTAAGGGTTAAAGGGGTAATGTGATATATTTCGTGAGTCAGATTTGACAACTTTCTAAAAAGT